>NZ_JASDDF010000031.1:0-60782 GCF_030407535.1 Pseudoalteromonas sp. APC 3224
TATACAATGATAATGAGGTGTTACAAATTGTATCTCAATAACCAGTTCTGGATTAAGAACATACTAATCATCGAAGGTATAATATGAAAATTAACACACTGATTTTGACGTTACCGATATTAGGTATGAGTTCAATGGCATTGGCTGACAAGGTGGAGGAGCGAACATTTAAACCTCAGACAGCCGTTGTAGAGCGTTTACATCATCATGGCGTTGAACAAAATCATAATGAAAAAGCACCGATTGCAAAAATGCAAAGCCAGCAAAAACTTTTTAATGCGCGTGTGATGACGATGCAAGCAGTCGCCGTTACGTGTGATTTGAATGCATTAGCAAACGCGAGCACATCAAGTATTATTACAGAAATTCAAAACCAAGGTACACAATGTATTAATGAGTTGTTTAGTGCCTCTGCTTTAACACAAAGTCAGGTGTTTACGTCTGATAAAATGTTTGCTGTTGCAAATCATGCTAAGGCACTTTCACTGACTTATGCTGGCGGCGGAAATGTAGAGTTGGAAGCGCTATTTTTATACCTACGAACTGGTTTTTACGCTGAGTTTTATAACGACAATGTTAGTTTTGCAACGTGGGTCACCACCGCAGTTGTGGGGGCGGTTGATGCATTTGTTGCCAATAGTCATTTTTACGACGATAACGACGGTCATGCTAAAACGTTAAACGAAGTAATCATCACAATGGACAGCTCAGAGCAACAGCATCGTTACCTTGAAGTGGTAAAACAATGGTTGAGCCGTTTTAATGAAAGCTACGGCGCTAAGTGGAACGTACGAAGTGCAGTGAATGGTATTTTTACCTTGTTATATCGTGGTCAATGGAATGATGAATTTGTTACGGCAGTGGGCAAAGACACTGATTTAGTAACAAGGCTCAGTGCGTTTACTCAAAAACAATGGATGATTGGATCAGACGCACAGTACCTTATTGTTAATGCAGCAAGTGAACTTGCTCGGTTAAAGCAATACTCAGATACACCGATTCAAAGTGCTGTAGATACTGGTCTAAATGCTATTTTTTCAACGTATACTAGCTTTGGTTATGGTGATGCGGTTTGGCTTGCGGCAGCTGACTCGGTTAGTTATTACGCAGATTGTAATGATTATGGTATTTGTGGGTTTGTAGATAACCTGATAGGTCAAGCACTGCCACAAAGCTATAGTTGCAGTAGCACGATTAAAATTCGTTCGCAAAATATGACTGTTGCGCAACATGCCGCCGCGTGTGATGCAATGGGTGCTGAGGAAGGGCTATTCCATACTAAACTTGCCACTAATAACACCCCCGTAGCTGATGATAATAATAGCTTTTTACAAGTGAATATTTTCGATAGTAGCGACGATTACGGTAAATATGCGGGGGTCATTTTTGGTATTAATACCAATAATGGTGGCATGTATTTAGAAGGTGATCCATCCGTTGTTGGCAACCAAGCAAACTTTATTGCTTATGAAGCAAATTATGCAAATGCAGAGCATTTCGTTTGGAATTTAGAGCACGAATATGTGCACTATCTCGATGGGCGATTTGATCTGTATGGCGACTTTAACTCTCCTACAGAAGATGTTGTTTGGTGGTCGGAAGGGGTTGCTGAATACATTGCTAATTTAAATGATAATGACGCAGCAAAAGAAACCATTAGTGATGGCTCACGTTTTACCCTAGCACAAATCTTTTCCACTACTTATGATGGTTTTGATCAAGACCGAATCTATCGTTGGGGTTACCTAGCTGTGAGGTTTATGTTTGAACGCCATTATGATGAAATTAATACTATGCTTGCCCATACCAGAGTGGGTGATTGGATTGCCTACAAAGCAAAAACAGAACAGTGGAAAAGTAGTTACGAAAGTGAATTTGTACAATGGTGCGATGATTTAGTTGCTGGCGCGCCTTCAAATATTCCGCCGACAGTTCAAATAAACGGCCCATATTATGGCGTGCAAAATAATGACGTCAGTTTTACCAGCAATGGCAGTATTGATAGTGATGGCTCAATTGTAAGTTATCAATGGAACTTTGGTGATGGCAGTAGCTCGAATCAGGCTAATCCACTTCACAGGTATATCAGTGAAGGGGAGTACAACGTAAGTTTGATAGTTACTGATAATCAAGGAGCAAGTCAATCAGCTATCACGACAGCGACCATCGAAAAAGATAGTAGTGTCGGTGATAACATATTGCAAAATAATCAAACAGTTCAGACTAACGGCGCGCAAAATGAGCAGCAATACTTTACTTTTGCCGTTCCGCAAGGTGCCAGTGAACTAGTATTTACAATTACTGGAGGAGAAGGAGATGCTGACCTGTATGTAAGCTATGAAGCGGCACCAACAGAGACCGTTTACGATTGTCGTCCTTATATTGGTGGTAACGAAGAGCAGTGCGCCATTGACCCAGTACAAGTTGGTACTTATCAGGTTATGTTATATGGATATAATGCATTTGAAAATGTGCAATTAACAGCGTCTTATACGCCAGCCACTTCCAATGTGCCCGATGTATGTGCCACACAAGGCAGTCGTAGCAACGGTCGTTTAAATGATGGCGAAGCGGTTTGTTTAGGTAACAGCGGTCCGATGTGGTTTAGTCTTGCTGATGTGCAAAGTCAAAGTGGGATTGCAATCACCACGGCCAATGGCAGTGGCGATATAAGCCTTAGCTATGCCGAGAGCTCGTGGCCTAATGGCAATAACGAATTGGCTGAGTCAAATAATAGTGGTAACGACGAGTGTATTTATATTGCTAATTCAAGCCAATATTGGGGTTACTTAAAGGTATCAGGCTCAAGTAATGGTGTTAGTTTAGTCGTTGACTATAACAGTAGTGGATGTCGTTAATTACTCGCCCTATTAATGGTACTTTTATAGGAAAAGTTTATTCACACTATCTATGGAATAACACTTAAACTGAAAAATGCCGATCAGCTTGCTCACTGGTCGGCATTGATTTTTTTGAAAGGTTTTTACACTACTTTTGTCTTCAAAAGGTTATATTGGTTGCTTTTTGATGATGCGAATTTCTTCTCCGTCTACATCTAATCGTGCCGTGATCGTGATTAACATTGCTTCAGAGGTAGGGGTTAACCCAAACTCGTATTTCTTATCTTCATAAGGCGTGATTGCAACGTCCTGTTGTTGTGTATTTATTGGCGCAGCTTGGTCGTAAGGTGTCGCAGTAAAAGAAATAGTACCCGTAGTAAGACCTGAATAAGGGCCAAACAAATGAGCATTAATTTACCAAGTCTCTAGCGCGGAAAATGGTTAACCAACTGGCCTACGCTTACCTTATAAAGTACATCCCACGTTTTGCCTAAGTGGGAGGTTTATGCCAGAAGCATAATGCTTCGCTTTGGTAAAGTACGTGATTTCATACACTTATTTACCTCAAGCAGTTCACTGTAATAGCAGTACAAAACACTACCTATATGGTGAACAGCAAGAGGCGCCTAATCTCTGATGGAATGTTGCAAATTTATTATTAATTACTCAAAAACAAGCTAAGTGAAGTGAGTAGTGCCAGTGGCTGCATGGTTTTCGTATACATGCAGCAGAGAGTGTTATAAATTAACTGGTTGATTTAAATGGGTCGTCGATACTATGGGATGGCTCAGTAAACCACTTTGGCCCGTTGTCGGTCATATAAAAGTGATCTTCTAATCTTATACCAAACTCATTTGGTACAACGAGCATGGGTTCGTTACTGAAGCACATACCGGTGGCCAGAGGGGTTTTATCGCCGCCGACTAAATAAGGCCACTCGTGAATGTCTAAGCCAATGCCGTGGCCGGTACGGTGTGGGCACCCTGGCGTTTGATATTCAGGACCAAGGCCTTGCTCAGCTAAATAATTACGAGCTCCAGCATCTACGTCTTGACATGTTTGGCCTATTTTTGCTGCATTAAATCCAGCTATTTGTGCCGCTTTTTCATAATCCCAAAATTGGCGCTGGCGATCACTTGCTTCGCCAAACACATAAGTGCGGGTGATATCAGATAAGTAATCGTGCACTTTACAGCCAGTATCAATTAATACCACATCGTCTTTTTTAAGAATTTGCGCGTCTTTTACGCCATGGGGAAAAGAGGTAGCAACACCAAATAACACAATGCAAAAATAGTTACCTGGCGCACCTACTTTTTGGTGCGCTTGTTTAATAAAAGCTTCTACTTCAGTGGTGCTAATGCCTTCATACAGCATACTGGCTGTGGCTTTATGTACCACTAAGGTCATATCCATTGCGCGTTGCATTAATGCAAGTTCATTGGTTGATTTGTGCATACGACAATGTGCTGTTACGGGTTGTGCGTTAACCAGTTTTAAGCCGCTTTGTGCTTTTTTAATGCCATCAAAAATAAAAAACTGTGCACTTTCATCAATGCCAATAGTGCCATCTTTTGCAATGCCCATTTCGGTTATTACATCTACAAATAGCTGATATGGGCTTTCATGTTCTTGCCAACCATGAATTGGGCCATCAATCACTTTAAAGCCATTGAGTGAACCAATTTCAAAAAAAGGAGCAATATATTGTACATCGCCCTGTGCAGGTAAAATTGCTCCCACCAGTCTTTCACTGGCATACCAACGCATTCCCGTAAAATAAGTAAGATTTGTACCAGCGTTTAGATATATGGCGTCAATACCATTTTGTTGCATGTATACTTGAGCTTTTTTAATTCGTTCTAGGTGCTCTTGCGGTTGGATCGGGGTTAAATCGTCAGTCATATTAGATAAACTGGCAAGTGCTTGTTCTTTGGTATGGGTACCAATACCTTGGGCTATCATAGTGCTTTCCTCGTAAGTGTGACTATTGTGCAAGTGGGGCGTGTGAACTGCAAGCAGCTTGAGATGAAAAGCGGCTGATACAATATGGTTTTATATCTACGCTAGGTACTTGTTGTAAACACAAACTAGTTATTAGCTCACCTGTAATAGCACCTTGAGTTAATCCAAGGTGCTGGTGGCCAAATGCAAAAAATAAATTAGTGTGGTTAGGTGCTTCGCCTATGACCGGTAATGAATCGGGCAGTGATGGTCTGCAGCCCATCCACACGCTACTAGGTTGAAGTGTTACCGCTGAATGATTGAGCATTGCTTTGGCATTGGGTAATAATGCCAAAGCGCGTTTATTATTCATTTTACGTTCTGTACCTGCGAACTCTACTGTTCCAGCAATTCGTAAACCTTGGCTCATGGGTGTCATAATAAAACTGCGCTCTGCAGAGGCGACAGGACGAGATAGACCATAATTACTCGATAACATGCAATGATAGCCTCGCTCTGTATCAAGAGGTACATTGTAACCTAAGGGCTTGAGCAGTAATTTGCTCCACGCACCAGCTGCGATGATGACTTTATCGGCTTGAAATTTTTGGTCAGGGCAATTAATTTCATAGCCACTATAAACAGGTGAAACCTCAATCACTTTTTGTTGGCAAAACTGCCCACCTAAAGCTCTAAATTGCTCAGCTAAACTTAAGCAAAATAAATGAGGATCAACGCTGTGTGCTACCTCTTTAAAAAATAATGCATGCGTTATGGTTTTTGCTAAATTAGGTTCCAGTCGTTGTAGTTGTTCAGCATTGAGCAGCTCTACAGCGATACCGTGTGATAAATATTTTTCAAACATAGCCTGTATTTGTGTAACTGGCGTTGTTTCGAAAGTGAGCAAGCTCCCTTTCTTTGTTATTAAATGATTTAATTTGAATTCATCTAGCAGGGTCTCGTAGGCTGTAATTGCAAGGTGGTTGAGCGCCTGTAAAGCGTGGGTATTTGCTTTATAGGTTGAGCTAGCCATGTTATTAACAAACCGCCAAAACCAAGGTAGTGCTTTGATCACATAGCGCCAATCTATTCTAAGAGGGCCGAGTGGGTTTAATAGCATCATAGGCAGCTTTTTTAATAACGATGAGTGCGCTAAAGGAAATACTTGCTCTGTTGCAAAGTGCCCAGCATTCCCTTTCGAGCAGCCTTGAGCTAAGCCATTTTCATCATACAAAGTAACTGTAAAGCCAGCGCGTTGTAATTTTAACGCACAACAAATACCGATTATACCTGCTCCAACCACGCCAATATGTTGTGTTTTATTATCAGACAAAATGCTTACCTCTTTATGCAATATGTTTGTTGTGACGGATGTATTGTGTCTATCTCAAAATTGCATTTATTTTTTAAGTTACGAGATATGATTTTTCAATACTTGTTATTTTGCTTCATTGTTGTTTAGATTCAATGGTTTAATGTTTTTGCTGCTGTTTTATAGATGCCCTTCAATGCCACTAAAGAAAGGAATGCTGAAATAGGATATTGATTATTGTATACAATATACCTACTATATCAAGCATAAACATCAATCAGGTAATTAAAATGACAGTAAATTGGCAACAGGCCTTTGGATCGTTTTCGGCTCAGTTTAATGAAGATGGCGCTATTCATTTTGCAAGTAGCGCAAACATGATCGATGAGCTAAATAATCAAACTGCTCACAGCGTTATTAAGCTAAACGCATCAGATGAAAATGCAGCTGTTACCACGCTTTACACTAAAGCAATGGCAAGCGGTATTGACGTAACAAAATTAAAGTTGGATTAAGTTATGCTCAAAGGGACCTTTTTTTGTATTGACGGCCATACCTGTGGCAATCCCGTAAGGCTAATTACCAGTGGTCACCCGCAATTGAGCGGACAGAGCATGAGTGAGAAACGCCAAGACTTTTTTCAAAATCACGATTGGATACGCCAAGCGCTAATGTTTGAGCCTCGTGGTCACGATATGATGTCGGGCGGATTTTTATATCCGCCTACCACAGAAGACGGCGATGCCGCTATCTTATTTGTTGAAACATCAGGGTGCTTGCCCATGTGCGGCCACGGCACAATGGGTATTGTTACGTTTGCTTTAGAGCATGGTTTATTACATGCAAAAGTGCCCGGGACCTTGCTATTAGATACGCCAGCTGGACGTGTACGAATCAATTATGAAATGACCGATGGTAAAGTTCAGTGGGTAAAAATTTATAATGTTCCCGCGTACTTAGCATATCAGTCAATTGTAATTGAAGTACCTGAACTGGGCGAGCTTAAAGTAGATATTGCCTACGGAGGTAACTTCTACATTATTGTTGAACCGCAAGCCAATTACAAAGGCATTGAGCATTTAACCGCTGGGCAAATTTTAAAGTACAGCCCGCAGGTGCGTGATGCCATAAACGCAAAAATAAAATGTGTTCACCCCCTTGACCCAACCGTTCAAGGTGCAAGCCATGTGTTATGGGCAGGCACACCTAAAAATGCCAATTCACATGCCGCAAATGCTGTTTTTTATGGTGACAAAGCCATTGATCGCTCACCATGTGGAACAGGCACTAGCGCCCGTATGGCACAGCTTTTTGCGAAAGGGCAGTTGGCCCAAGGGCAAGAATTTATCCACGAAAGTTATATCGGTAGCCAATTTATCGGCCGTATTGAACAGGTAACAGAAATCGCAGGCGTAACAGCTATTCTGCCAAGTATTCAAGGTTGGTCTAGAGTAACAGGCACAAGTGCTATCACAGTCGATGACGATGACCCATATGCATTTGGGTTTCAAGTAATATAATCAGGAGCAAAACATGACATTAACAGGACAAAGTTTAGTAGCAGGACAATGGGTTGGTGATTCAGCGAATGGTGAATTTAATGCATTTTCTCCCGCTGGTAATGAACCACTACCTACATGCTTTTTTAATCTCAGCGCCACTGAATTAAACGTTGCAATCGAAGCCGCACAATCGGCTTTTTATGAGTATCGTAAAACTAGCTATGCGCAACGTGCTGATTTTTTAAAGTGTATTGCAGATCAAATATTAGCGCTTGGTGATGATCTACTTGAGCAAACTCAGCAAGAAACCAACTTACCGCTTGCGCGATTGCAGGGGGAGCGCATGCGCACCGTAAATCAACTTAAAGCGTTTGCTAGTGCATTGCGCGAAAACCCTGAATCACCTTTGGGTTTAAAAATAGTGGATGAGGCCGATGCAACAAGATCACCGTTACCAAAACCACACACTGAACTTAACTATTTACCATTGGGGCCGGTTGCTGTGTTTGGTGCATCTAATTTCCCTTATGCCTTTTCAACATTGGGTGGCGATACAGCTGCGGCACTTGCTGCTGGGTGCCCGGTCATTGTTAAAAATCACACAGCGCACCCAGGAACCGGCGAGTTGATGGCACGTGCGGCGCTTGCAGCCATAAAAGAATGTGCGATGCCATTAGGCGTGTTTGCAATGGTGCAAAGCAAGGAGTATGACATAGCACATCAATTAGTTGCAGCGCCGGCAATTAAAGCGGTTGGCTTTACAGGCTCATTTAACGTGGCGAGTAAACTGCAAGAAACGATTGCTAAACGTGAAGAGCCCATCCCATTTTATGGTGAGCTGGGAAGTATTAACCCGCAAGTTATTTTACCCAATAAAGCCATTGA
Source organism: Pseudoalteromonas sp. APC 3224 (assembly GCF_030407535.1). Lineage (GTDB taxonomy): Bacteria > Pseudomonadota > Gammaproteobacteria > Enterobacterales > Alteromonadaceae > Pseudoalteromonas. The sequence goes on from NZ_JASDDF010000031.1 coordinate 8,484, forward strand.
ACAGAGTAAAGAAATGGCGCAGTCACTTTGCCAGTCAATGCTTATGGGTAACGGCCAGTTTTGCACCAGCCCTGGGCTTTGGTTAGTGCCAACCGGGTGTGATGAGCTTGAAGCACATATTACTGCGAGTATTAATGATGCACCATCTGACACTTTGCTCACGCCAGGCATTGTTAAAACGTTTAAACACCAAGTAGAAGAGCGAAGTCAACTTGCTCAAGTAAGCGTGTTAGGGAAAGGTAAGCTTGAGCAAACGTTCCATGCTAATGCACATGTATTCGTTTGTAATGCCGACGATTATTTAACAACCCCAGCGTTGAATGAAGAAATGTTTGGCCCTGCTGCATTAGTTGTGCGTTACGACAGTGAACAGCAACTTATGACATTAATAAATAAACTGCAAGGGCAGCTTACAGCCAGCGTTCATGGCACGAAAGCGGATTTAAGCAAAGCAGATAGCCTCATCGAAGCACTGCAATATAAAGTGGGTCGTTTGATAAAAAATCAGATGCCAACAGGTGTTGAAGTGTGTGGTTCAATGAACCACGGTGGGCCATTTCCAAGCTCAACGGATGTACGTAGTACCTCTGTAGGCACAAATGCAATGTTACGTTTTATGCGACCAATTTGCTATCAAGCATAAGATTCATTGGGCGGGATATGCAAATTGTATATTCCCGCTTTTCCTTTATAAACGCTAACTGAGGACGGAATCTAACTTGGCATCTCATGTTACTTGAGTATAATGTATGCTAAATGCAATACTTAAGGATCACCATGGCTATCGAACACAAAACACGCACCCAATTAGTAGCAGAAGCAATTCGTGAAAAAATATTAACCGGTGAAATCAAAGCTGGTGATCCACTGCGTCAAGCTGCACTTGCTGCTGAGCTTAATGTAAGCCGAATACCTGTTCGTGAGGCACTGCTTCAGCTCGAAGCTGAAGGGCTTGTAAATTTTGAAGCGCATAAAGGAGCCACGGCAACAGAGCTTTCAGCATCACAAATTGATGAAATCTTTGATTTAAGGGCATTACTTGAGGCTGAGCTGCTAAGTCACTCAATAGAAGGTTTAACAGATCAAGATTTAATTGATGCTGAGCTTATCTTAACTGAGCTAGAAAGCGCCATGGATGCAGGTGATACCCACCTAGCAACGGGCGATTTAAACAGCCGTTTTCATGGTAAGTTGTATTCACGCGCACAACGCCCACAAACTCGTGAACTAGTTGATATGTATAGTAAAAATTCAGAGCGTTATGTGCGCATGCATATTTTACTAGCGGGTGGTTTAACCACAGCACCAGAAGAGCACCGTATATTGTTAAATCACTGTCGTGCAAAGAACACTAAAAAAGCGTGTGACTTTTTGAAAAAGCATATCTTAGGCGCCAAAAACGACATTAAAAAGCTATTACTTAAAATAGAAGACGAAAAAAGGTAGTGTTAAATAAGCCCCTTATTAGCACATTTTTTATAATGTGCTCAGCTTGTTGCTGCCCGTAGGCAAATAAGAATGCTATATTTATGTTGTCTTTAACTTACCTCGATTAGTTTGTTTAATGCGATGTTAGCTAACTGAACAAGGTCCCATCAACTTTTCTGTATTATTAAGTGGGTATGTAAAAAATACTTTAGCTAGATAGGGTAAAAAACTCAGAAGTGCAAAGCTTAGTCTTACGCTATATTTGAATAAACGATATATCTGATTTTCTTTTATGCTCAAGCATGATTATTTAATAAGGTCAGTGCAATCACCGCAAGAGCAGCTTATCTATAGCTACAAAAACGCTCCGTAAAAACGGAGCTTTTGCTTGTCAATTTTTGAAAATTCAGTCTATTAAATCCAGACCCTCGAGTCGTTCTTTTGCTAAGGCATACCTTGTGTGTACATCATCAATTTGCTGTTGATTTAACTTTTTACCAAAAGTACGAAGCCCGCCAGTTACATCATTATGATGAATGCCAAATGCAAACTTAAGGTATTCTAAAAGTAACGGTTGTGCATCAAGGTAAGATATAGAATTCATAGCTTGAGAAATTTTGTTTGCCTCGGCCCACTCACCTTTATTCACGTATTCCTGCATAGTGACACTCGCTTTTGGAAATATACAGCCAACGCCTGTAATTCCACCGCATGCGCCAGCGAGTCCTGCATGTATAGTTACCGTATCTACACCTGCGAGTACTTTTATGTCCTTATTTTCTAGCACCATCGTTTCAATGACAGATACATCTATGGTGGATATTTTAAGCGCCGTAACTTCAGGTAAAGCGGCAAGCTTTGTTAGAAGGTCAGTTGAAAGTGGATGATAGCCAGCGGCGTCCGGGTTGTTATAAGGCATTATTGTAATACCGGCCTCTTTTGCAGCTGTGGCAGAAAGGGAATAATACGCATACATTTCCTCATCAGAAGGCGTGTATTTGGTTTTTGGTGGCATCACCATTACGGTGTCCACGCCAACAGTTGCTAGCTCTGTAACAATTTTGGCCAGCTCTTCTTTGGTTTCTGCGGCTGCGCCACTAATCAATGGAACATTGTATTCTTTAGCAACACTTGAGAGAGCTTTTAGTAAAGAAAGACGCTGTTCGGAGCTTAGGTAGCTGTTCTCACCAAGAGTACCAGAGCCAACAAGGCCTCCCATACGAGTTCCAGCTTTGCCTTGCACCTTTAAAATATCTGCAGCGTATTTTTTCGTTGCATCAAGGTCAATTGCAACGGTTCCAGACTCTGTTTCTTTGAGCCATGTAAATACGGCTGGCATAACTGTGTATCGCCAATCTTTACAGTTTGTTTCCATTATATTTCCTCTAATAAGCAATATTGTATACATTATACATTTCAATTGTATCAGTAAAATTAACTTCGGCAAGTCTAAGAACTAAATTAAAAGGGTATCGTATATGTAAATTATACAGGGGCATGCAAAGGCGAGTAACGCTAACTATATAAAGTGGGGTTAATCATTTAACTATCTTCACGAACTATAGTTTGCTTCTTAATAACCTGAACTCTGGATTATAAACCTACCCCAAGTAGCTATTCTTAGCGTTAACTGAGTTTAATCTACTTGCAATAGGCTAACTATTGCAAGTAATTTCGCTTAGTACCCACTGAAAATCTCTGGCTAGAGAAAATAAACATAAATATCACTTTGATTCAAAATATTAGTAAATCTCTTAACCAGAGTTCAGGTTAAATACTTCAGCTCATGTATTAAATTACGATACTTAATAAAGCTTCCTTTAGTTACAAACTTGCAGAGCAATTGACTTTGTTTAATTTGTATTTAAATTTTAACTAAAAATTATCATATATTTAATATTGTATACAATATGTAATTTATGTATATTTTACGTCGAGGTTAGTCTCACAATAAAAATCTACAGGACCAAGGAATTCTTACATGATTACAAATAATAAAAAACAAACTCGAGGCGTGGGTGCTAGAACTCTGCTGGCAACTGCGGTAACAGCAGCATTATTAATTGCACCAGCGGCACACGCTGTTGATGGCAGTAGTATTGTTAAAGGTCATATTGTTGCGCAATCGGGGAATGATTTAACCGGCGCAACTATTACACTTAAGCACAAAAGCAAAGGGTTGGTTTACACCATTACCAGTAACGCCGAGGGTGATTACTTATTAAGAAACGTACCTGTAGGTACATACGATGTAACTATTGTAAAAGACGGTTATCAAGCAATGACTGAAGAAAATGTTGCGGTAACTATTGGCCAATCAATAATACTTGATGTACAACTTTATAAAGCTGGTATTGATATAGAGCGTATCGCGGTAGCAGGTTCGGCAATTCGTCGTGTAGATATGGCATCTTCCACCTCTGGCTTAACGTTTAGTGATGCTGAACTTAAAGCAATGCCGGTAAATACTGGTTTTGAGAGTATTGCGTTACTAGCGCCAGGTACTGCAGCTCCTGGTGGTTCTAATTTCAAAGGAGCCTCTAGTTTTGGTGGCTCATCAGCCGCTGAGAATGGCTACTATTTTAATGGCTTGAATGTAACCAGTATTCGCACAGGGTTAGGTTCAATTCGTCTTCCATGGGAGGCTATTTCGCAAACTCAAGTTAAAACGGGTGGTGTTAGCCCTGAATTTGGAGGGGCATTAGGCGGTATTGTAAACGCTGTATCTAAATCAGGCGATAATGATTTTAAACTTGGTGCAGAGGTGCGCTGGGATCCTGATAGTCTTCGTAATCAGCATGATTCAATATTTCAAGATAGTGGCACCATCAGTACCAACACTAAGCAAAGTAGTTACGATTTTAAAGAAGTACAGTTATGGGCGAGCGGTGCGCTTATTGAAGATACGCTGTTCTTCTATGGCTTATTTGCTCCACGCAGAGAAGAGTCTAGCAGCGCTGGGCAAACCACGTTCTCTGATTTTGAGCGTGATGAAGATCGTTGGTTCACGAAAGTGGATTGGTTTATTAATGAAGATCACTCTATTGGTTTCTCTGCAATGAACAATAAACGTACTTGGACTGACAAAACGTTTGCTTATAATTGGAAAGATAATGTTGTGGGTGATCAGCAAGGGGTTGATGCACCAGGTGAAGATGGCGGTAATGTTTATAGTATTAACTACAATGGCTATCTGACAGATACTTTTTCAGTGTCAGCCGTTGTTGGCCGTGTTACTGAGAATGTTGAGAACGTGGTAGCGTCTCCAAACCCAGGTGTATGGGATGAAAGAAATGGTTTTGTTACGTTAAGCCAGCACACTAATTCAGGAATAACAGAAGAAGAGTACATCCGAGACCAAGCTCGCATTGATTTTAACTGGGATTTGGATATGCATTCAATCCAATTTGGTATTGATTACACTAACGTGAAGGTCGATTTTTTTGAAGGTCAAAATGGTATTGGGGATGCTAAAGGCTGGTGGACAGTAAAAACGGCCGGTGAAAACGATGTATCGGGCGCTACACTAGGTACTGACTTTATCGAAAGAAGGATTCGTAGCCGTGAGGTCGATTCTGCTACCACTTCATTAGCGTTTTACATTAATGATTCATGGCAAGCTACTGATAATTTAGTGCTTAATATGGGTTTGCGTTATAGCCAGTTCGAAAACACTGTTTCAGATGGTCGGGCTTTTGTTGATATAGATAATCAAATCGCGCCACGTATACAAGCAATTTATGACGTTAATGGTGATGGTAGTGCAAAAGTATTTGCAACCTTTGGGCGTTATTTTCAACCTGTCTCTGCGAACATGAATATCACCCAAGGTTCTGCATCTATTGAATGGTTTGAGTATTTCGAACTGGATCAATTAGAAGGTAGCGGTTCACCTTCTTTATTAGCTGATGGCTCACCTAGCAGAGGGGATATGTTACGTGATAGACGCTGGCGTCAGCGGGGTATTACTGAACCAGGGCTAATTGCCTCTGCTTCTTTAAAACCAATGTACAGCGATGAATTTACAATTGGTTATCAGCAAGAAGTGTTTGATACGATGTCTGCAGGTGTACGTGCTATTTACCGTGATTTAGGTCGCAGTGTTGAAGACACTGATGTAGGCCCTGTGCTTGCTAAAAAGCTTGCTGAAATGGGTATAACCGATAACGTAGGGCAAGGTTCATATTACGTACTCAATAACCCTGGTGAAGCGATTCAAATGTCGTATGACTTTGATGGTGATGGAGAAATTGATAACGTAAATTTAAGTGCTGATGAACTTGCACTTGCCGAAGCACAACGCAAATATTTGGCGCTTGAGTTTACCTTAGATGGCAATATAACTGATGACTTGCGTATCAATACTTCATATACATGGTCACATAGCTATGGTAATACCGAAGGTTTAGTTAAAACGGATAATAACCAAGCCGATCCTGGTTGGACGACCTCCTACGACTATGGTGATTTGATGGATCATGGCTATGGTAATTTACCAAATGACCACCGCCACGCTATTAAGTTTAGTGGCGCCTATAATATTACCGATTCACTGACCCTAGGTTTAGTTGCGCGAACTACATCAGGTCGTCCAAAGAGCTACTTCTCAGTTCACCCTGAAGGTGTCGATAGCTGCGAACAAGGAAGCCCATGGGATGCATGTGTTAGTAAATATTACGATCAAGCATCTCATTATGATGAAAATGGTAACCCTGCGCCACGTGGCAGTAAAGGTAATTTACCTTGGCTCACTAATATAGACATGTCATTGACGTACTACACTGACTTTTTTGGCTCAAACGTGATTTTAAAAGGCACTGTTTATAATTTGCTTAATAGCGATAGTGCGATAAATATCAACGAAGAGCGTGCTCAGTACGGTGAAAATGGCTTAAAGCTTAATCCTGATTATGGCTTAGTGACAGGACGTCAAAGTGCTCGCTATGTGTCATTGACCGCACGAATAGAGTTTTAATTTTCCCTGGTAAGAAGCTGTAAGAGCTCAACTTTAGTATCTCATGACTATGTTGGTGAATGCTAAAGTTGAGTTAATGTTTAAGCACATTCTCATCAAGAGCAACACAGCCTCGATGCTGGGCAGGCAACTGTTTGGCATTTTTGTAGTGAGTTATTGGCACTTTTATTACAAGAAATGAAGGCACATTGCATGCAAAAATAACAAGGGATAATTATGACTCAGCTTTGTTTTCTCATTGGCAGTAGTCACAACCCGATTGGTTACACATCTATACCCTTGATATGCATATGGACGGTGAGCCATTATATATTATTTTAAATGGCTTGCATCAGACACACATATTGATTTAATTGGAAATCATCATAAAGATAGTCGTGAATATGATACTTCCGCAATCACTCGTAGCAGTTTATTTGTAGATAGTAATTAATATATTAAATGAAACTGGTAAGTTATTGTTATCAATGCAAGAAGGTATATTTACTGAGCTTGCCGTGTGTTGAACTGGCTTATTTAGCCAAACAAAATATACCTGTTCGAAAAAGTAGATAAAAAATAACAGTATTTAAATCAGTAGATACAACGTTGAGTGATTTATTTACTCATTTTGTTTACCAAAAAATTAATTAAAATGAAGGTGAATGTATGGTACTTCTAGGGTTAGGGGTTGTATTTATACTAATAGGCTTGTTGCCACTTGTTCGTTGGTTAAAATGTAAAGTTAATAAACGCCATTGGCGAGTGTGTAACATAGAACAAATAACAGCAGCGACAAATAATCAAATAACAGCGCCAGAGCTTTTACATCAGCCAACGATGCTAGTGAGTTTTCGTTTTGATGATCAAGTGTGCAGTATACTAATTGATTATAACGAAAATATGATGTGGCGTTTTAAGCAGGGTAAGCAATGCACGCTATTGGTGGATAAGCACAACCCTCATAAAGTTTACAATAACGCTTTCTTATGGCATAACTACGGCGTAGTGTGGTTGCTGGCAGGTGTAAGTTTATGTATTGCAAGCTATTATAGTGTGGTTATTAAAATATGACTGCGCTTTTAACCACTTAGTAAAGCATTAGCTATTAATGCCGACACTGTTTAGGTGCAATCCCAAAGGTTTGCTTAAATAAACGGCTAAAATGACTGGCGTTATTAAAACCAAGGTCGTAGCACACTTTACTTATAGCTTGGCCTTCTAATAAAAGCGTGCGGGCTTTTTTAAGTCTAAGTTGTTGCTGCCAAAGTGCAGGGCTTGTGCCAAAAGCGAGTTTAAATTGCTGGTAAAACTTACTACGACTCATACAAGTTATTTTGCACAAGGTGTCTATGTCGAGTGTGTCGCTTAAATGCTCTTCAATATAATGTAGTGCATCACTCACGTTACTTTTTAGGCGTAGCTTGTCACAGTTTGCCAGCAATAAATCACGGCTTTGTTGTTGTAATAAACGGGTGATCAATTCGTTTAACGATAAATCAATTAAGTAGTGTCGCTCGGCGCCTTGCTCACTAAATAAATGCACCATTCGCTCTAATAACTGCTGAGTTTGCGTATTATGTTGGGTATGCACTAAATTAGGGCTGTATTTAAACAAGGCATCACTAGCAAAGTTTTGCTGCATATTAAGTGCATTAGCCACATTGGTTATTTTATCGGTGCTGATTTCAATCGCTAAACAGGTGGTAGGTGAGTTGGTAGTTGCCTGAGGAAAATCAATCAGCACTCCTTGCTCGGGCGCTAATACAAACGATTCGTGTGGTAAAAACGCTTTATGATACTGACTATTCTCAACATGCATAATTTTTTTGCCACTGAGCATGGCACAAAATAATAATTCGTTTGAATGCAGCGCCACTTTTTGCGCACTTTTATAAGTATCATAAATACTCAGTTCGCTGTTGTCGGCAGCAAAGCTCACTTTGTTTTCAATAAGTACATCAAGTTGTTGGCGTTTTTTATTTAACTGCGACGAATACATAATCAGCCTCTTTAATGATTAAATCGTTTGGACTCACAGACAATTTTTTTGGATTGCTAATCAAGTTTTTAAGCGCTTAATAGTCTAATGTCAATCAATACCGATTAAATATAAAGCAACTAGCTACATTACTCTAACAAGTTGCTGGTATTTCGGCTTAGACTTTTAGCTAACAACAACAAGAGAACACACATATGATTTACGCAAATCCAGGCACAGCAGACGCACTCATCACATTTAAACAGCAGTATGGTAACTATATTGGCGGCGAGTGGGTTGAACCCGTTAATGGTCAATACTTTGAGAATATTAGCCCTGTAAATGGCAAAGTGTTTTGTAAAATTCCCCGCTCTGACAAAGACGATATTAATTTGGCGCTTGATAAAGCGCATGCCGTAAAAACGCAGTGGGGCACAACCTCAGTGACCGAGCGCAGTAATATTTTATTAAAAATTGCCGATCGCATTGAACAAAATCTAGAGCTACTTGCAGTGGCCGAAACATGGGATAACGGTAAAGCCATTCGCGAAACCCTCGCCGCTGATATTCCACTTGCTGCGGACCACTTTCGTTACTTTGCCGGTTGCTTGCGTGCTCAAGATGGCAGTATTGGTGAAATAGACGAAACCACGGTGGCTTATCATTTTCATGAACCATTAGGTGTTGTAGGGCAAATCATTCCATGGAACTTTCCAATTTTAATGGCTGCATGGAAACTAGCGCCTGCACTTGCAGCTGGTAACTGTGTGGTACTTAAACCTGCTGAGCAAACACCCGCCTCAATTTTAGTGTTGATGGAAATTATTGGTGATTTACTGCCCGGCGGCGTGCTAAACGTAGTAAATGGCTTTGGTAAAGAAGCTGGCGAAGCACTGGCAACCAATACGCGTATAGCTAAAATTGCCTTTACAGGCTCAACCCCTGTGGGTTCACATATTTTAAAATGCGCAGCTGAAAATATTATTCCTTCAACGGTAGAACTTGGGGGAAAATCACCTAATATCTTCTTTAACGATGTTATGGAAAAAGACGACTCATACCTAGATAAAGCAATTGAGGGCGCCATTCTTGCCTACTTTAACCAAGGTGAAGTATGTACTTGTCCATCACGCTTGTTCATTCAAGAAGATATTTATGAGCAATTTATAGAACGCATTTTAAAACGTACCAAGCAAATTAAACGCGGTAACCCGCTAGACAGCGAAACCATGGTAGGTGCGCAAGCCTCTAAAGCACAGTTTGATAAAATTTTAAGTTACATTGATATTGGCAAACAAGAAGGTGCTGAAGTACTCAGTGGCGGTCATGTTGAGCAACTTAGCGATGAACTAAATGGTGGCTATTACATTCAACCTACTTTATTAAAAGGCACTAACGATATGCGCGTGTTCCAAGAAGAAATTTTTGGCCCCGTTATTTCAATGTCGACCTTTAAAGACGAAGCCGAAGCGCTCGAATTGGCTAACAGCTCAGAATTTGGTTTAGGCGCAGGTGTATGGAGCCGTAATATGAACCGCGCTTATCACTTTGGTCGCAAAATAGAAGCCGGTCGCGTATGGACCAACTGTTACCATATGTACCCAGCACACGCTGCGTTTGGCGGTTATAAAAAGTCTGGTATAGGCCGCGAAACGCACAAACTCGCGCTCGATCATTACCAACAAACTAAAAACTTATTAGTAAGTTACAGCGAAGATCCCCTTGGCTTCTTTTAATAACGCGTTTTAGTTTAAACAAACAACCTATAAGTAATGAAAGCGCTGCATTGTTGTAGCGCTTTGTTTTTTTTAAAACTAATACTGATAGCATTTGATTAGTGGTTAATTATAATAATAAAGAAATGATTTATTAATGAGGCGAAATAAAACCTCAGTGAATCATGCACAAAGAGGGTAATAAGGCGCTGGGTTGAAAAAGTAGATTAAAGGTTCTAGCTCAGGGCTGTTTGTACAAGCTCACAGCTCGTCACTCGAAGCCGGCTCATTTTCTCCTCTGTGTTTAAAAAGGCTTTAGTGAATTAATCACAAAAAGGATTATGGTGATGTTTGAAACGATTGCGATTTATTCAGGGTTAATAGCCACATTATGGATATTCATTGGTGTTTATGTAGCAAGTCGGTTTTATAAAGGTTACAGCCATTCTAAACAATTTTGTAGTGAATTAGGTGCAACAGGAAGCCCAACTGAAAAACTGTCACCGCTAATTAATAATTATCCTTTAGGTTTTCTATTTTGCTTTTTTGGCTGGTATTTGGCGCAATTGGCTAATGTTTCTATATTGGTTAATATTGCTGGTTGGTTAGTTATAGTGCATGGTATTGGTACCTGGGTTGCGGGTTATTTTCCTATGGATGCTGACCCATTTACTAAACATCCAACTTTTAGCTGCAAGGTACATTCTTGGGCTGGTTTTATTATGTTACTTTCGCTGGTTGTAGCACCAATATTAATAGCTATTAGTCCAACCACAGAAGTTATCTCTCTATACTTTCGTGTTTTTTCAATTGTTTCTGTTATCGCTACAGTTTATTATTTGTTTGCTATGGCTAAAGCAATAAAACTACAAAGTAAACCTGGTACCTATCAACGTATCTCTTATGGTATTCAATTAAGTTGGTTAAGTGTTTTTTCAATAACATTAATTTAAAACAATCACTAGTGCCTATCATTTGTTTAAACGTTAGGCTTGTCAATCTAAGAAATACATCAGCATTGTGTTGATTTTAGCTCATTATTTGGGCTTATAAATCAAGGGAAACTTATGAATATAAACGTTATTAAATTCCGTTTTATTTTACTAAGAGGCCCATTAGGCTGGGGAATTCCTACAGCTATTTTATTTCAATTAATCATGCACCTTACAGGTGAGCAAGATTTTTTTGATGGAATCATTTCATCTTTAATAATATTTCCTTTAGTAGGCATATTATTTGGATACCTTATGTGGCATTCAAAACATAAAAAGAACTAAATAACTGAGAGACCTACCTTAATTACTTGGTTTTTTTGAAAGTTTTTAGCTGTAATTACAAGGAGGTTTGAGTGAAAATTTGTGAAACCCAAAGATTGCTTATTCGGCAGTTTTCAATTGATGATGTGCCGGCATTAAGTAAAATTCTTAGTGACGATGAAGTGATGAAATACTCAATTCGTGGTGTGTGCGATGAAGCCGCAACTGGTGAATTTATAAAGTGGTGTTTACAATGCTACGATTCATATGATTTGGGCCCATGGGCACTAATAGATAAAAACAGCGATTTATTGATTGGATTTTGTGGTATTTCCCCACAAAGTGTTGCGGGTAACGAAGAGCCTAATTTAGGGTATCGATTAGCGGTCGATTTTTGGAATAAAGGCTTAGCCTGCGAAGCGGCTAAAAGTGTTTTAAAGTATGTGTTTACTCAAACTACTCATCAATCCGTTGTTGTTATTATTGAACCTGAGCATATTGCGTCATTGAGAGTAGCAAAGAAAATTGGCTTTACAGATTATAGCAATCATGAATTTCACGGTCGTGCCGTACAGTTATATCGATTAACAAAGGCGCAGTGGAATGAATGGACTTCTTTAGATGCTGCTTATGTAGCTACCTAAAGCTCAAGATAGTTAACGTTGGTTTGTTAAAAGGAAATTTTTAATGGATATAGATTCTCACATAGTTCAGCTTGAAAAAAATAACCGAAAGTTATTTAGTGCATCTCATTATTTGGGACTTACGATAGCGATGGCTGTTATTGTTTTGTTGTTAATGTTTTATTTCAGCCCATTGATAGGGTTTGCTTGTTCAGGTTTTGCTGCTTTCTTTTTAAACTTTTTCTATTCACAGTATAGCTTTAGAAAACTCAACGCCCGCATAACACTACTGCAAACCAAAATTGAACAAACGTCTAAGTAAGCTGTTGCTCTAAATTTAAAGCCAGTTCATTTTAAATCTTACTTATTGTTAGCTGCTTTTAATGTTGTTAAGTTACTGCTATAAAAATAATTTGCTGATACTTATTTGATTTAAGGTATTTTTAGTTCCACCAAATGAGTTTACAGTAATTATATAACCTAATTTAAAATGGATTTTCATGAACATAAAAACAAAAATAGTTAGCCGTACTTTATTGAGTGCTTTATTAATTACGCCTACCTTGAGCATGGCAGAATTAGCAGTTACTCCTCAAACACCAGAGCAATGGCGCAGTGTTACTGATCGTGATATTGAAGCTGCTTACAGTATTTCGGCAAAAAACCACCCCGGTATGTTTGATGTTAACAACCCAGTCTTTCCTGAGCTATTAAAGCAAGCAAAAGCAGAAGCACTTGCACTGTCTGCTAAAGCGAGCGGGCCGCAGGTTCATGTTGCGGCAATTGCGCGTTTTAGTACTGTGCTACAAGATGGTCATGCAGGTGTGTTTTCACGCGTTGAACGACCTGCTCGTCGTTGGCCTGGTTTTAGTGCCGTTTGGCGGGGTGATGCATTAAAAGTGTATTACAGTGAAACAGATAATATAAATAAAGGTGATGTGATAAGTGGATGCGATGGGCAAAGTACCGAGACGTTAATGCGACAAAGAGTGTTTAAATTTCATGGACAGGTTACACAACCTGGGCATTGGTGGCAGCAAGGTTGGCGGTTACTAATTGATGAGGGCAACCCATTTTTAACACCTCTAAAAGAATGTCAATTTATTAAAGCTAATGGGCAAGCTTACAGTAAAACCCTTGATTGGTCTGTTCGGCCAAAGAGTGTAAGTAAGCATTTAACACATGCTTATAATGGGGATGAGCTTACAACCGATTTAACTTGGCCTGCGCAAAACATAGCGTGGATTGCTATGCCCAGTTTTGAAAATAACGATAAGCAAACTCATGATTACAATAACCTGTATAAGAAAGTGGCGAGTCAACGTACTAAGTTACTCAGTGCAAAAACGGTGGTTTTAGATCTTCGTCATAACCAAGGTGGTTCGTCGTATTGGAGCTTAACGCTTGCAAAAGCGTTGTGGGGTGAGCAAATTGTTGAACAAAAAATGGATAACTACTCACAAAATAGCCGGGTTTGGTGGAGAGCGTCAAAAGACAATACCAACTATGTTAAATCGTTAATTGACGTGGTAAAAGATCAACCTGAAGTTCATGAACTGATTAAAGAAATAGCAGCAGGTATGGCGCAATCACTTGAAAATAATAAGCCATTTTACATTGAAGAGCTGCAAAATAAATCAAACCTAAGCGAAAGTACGCTACCAGTAAGTGACTTCAAAACACAGGTTGTTGTTATTGTGCCGCCACAGTGTGCAAGTGCGTGTCTTGACGCCATTGATGTATTTAAGCAATTTACAAATACTCAGTTATTTGGTGCACCCAGTAGCGCAGACTCGCTGTATATGGAGGTACGTTTAGCCGATTTACCTTCAGGCTTAGGTAAAGTGATAGTTCCTAATAAAGTGTATGTTAATAGAGCAAGAGGAAAGGGCGATTACTACAAACCTGATATTGCCTATAACGATATTGATTGGACAACCGATAAGCTATTAGAAAAAATTAAACTGTTATAAAAAAAGCCGCTTGTTGTAACAAGCGGCTTAACTTTCTAACTAGGGGTTAGTTTAAAACGAATAACGGGCGCCAATTGCGTAGCGTGGACCATACTGGCGAGCAAATAAGAACTGCTCTTCGTAACGACCATACCCTTGCTCGGTTTCATTATTAAGGTTAATACCTTCAAAGAATACCGTCACATTTTCATTAACGTCATAATTTACGCTCATATCCCATTGACCATATGATTTGGCGTATTGTGGTGGTGCATCAGCAGAGCCTTGCGCTTGGCCTACACCAATTAAATATGCATCACGCCAAGCGTAAGTTACTTTTACAGATAAACCTTCTTTTTCGTAAAACGCTTGGAAGTTAGCTGAATCACTCAACCCTGTTAATGGAGCTTGTTGGTCTAGGCTGTCTGTATCAAATTCAACATCGCCGTCAACAAACGTTGCATTTACACCGACCCCAAAGCCTGTCTCACCAATTAAGTGTTGTACTGCTACTTCAAAACCATCGACTGATTTACTATCGGTATTTTGTGGTTGGCTAATATTCCAAGTAATAAGTGGATCATTACTATTTGGTTCAATTTGGCCGTTTGCATTGCCATCACCATTAGCAAGCATTTGTGCAAAAATAGCATCGCTTGTTGCTTGATCACCACGAGCTTCAATATCACTAACCGCTTGTAAATAGCGTGGGCCATTTAAAATATCATGTAAGCCTTCAATGGTGGTTGGAGTAATGGTGGTTTGAATAAAGTTATCAACGTCCTTTTTAAAGTAACCTACTGATGCATAGCTGCCTTCTGAATAGTAATACTCTAATGATAGGTCAAGGTTTGTTGATTCAAATGGCAATAATCCTGTATTACCTTGGCTACCTACTCGTGCCCCCGGTTTTGGGCTGCCTGTAAGGCTACGACCACCGGCTAAATCGCCCAATGGCGCGCGCGACATAGTTTTACCCCATGATACGCGAGCAACTAAGTCATCGGTTACGTCAACACTTAGGTCGATTGATGGTAGTAAAATATCGTAACTTCCTTCTTGAACTAAGAAGTTGTCATCGCCGCCAGCTTCATATTGAGTGATCCACTCTGAAGCACTTATCCAATTTACTTGTTGCTCAACGCGTTGACGAACAGAGCTACTTACATCGGTTTCTTCATAACGAAGGCCGGCATTTACTTTTATGTAGTAATTGCTAACTTCAAATTCCCAACGTGATTGAACATAAATACTGTTGGTAATTTCTTCAACAGCGCTTTGACTGTCAATACCATCAAGATAGGCATTAGGCGCATAGGCATCGCCACCGGTTACATCAGCAGTAAGGTATGCCATTTGTCTTGCTACAGCTTCATCAAAATCAAAGCTATAATAATAGTTAGGTTGTAAATTGTTACCACCACCAGCAAATTGGTCTAATAGTCCTGAAGTGTTATTAAGGGTAAACATACCATCAGGGAATATCTCGGTGTAAGAAGGGTTAAAACCAGGGCCGCCAACTAAGCCACTCCATGCTTCATAACCACCGGTATTTTGTTCTGTACGCGAACCACCAAACTTCACTTCAATTAAACCAATGTCAAAACTATCGTTTATCCATGTTGTGTGTAATTGCAGCTGCTCAATATCTGATTCTCCAGGTGAATGAATAAACTGGCTAAAGTTTGAATCAATTTCACCAGGGCTTAATACGCTAGTACCGTTTTTCCAGTTAACTTGCGCATGTGGAATTTCACCAGTGCGGTAATCATAAATTTTATTTACAAGCTGATCAGAACCTAAAATAACTTGCCCATCACTACCCAGACCTTTGTCTGCGCCGTTATCTGTCTCGTTTTTAGAGTCGTGGTAGTCAAGCTCAACTTGCCATGTTTCATTAATTTGCCAATCTAAATTTAAGCCAATAGAACGAGCCTTAACTTCAGTGGTATTTTTACTAGAGGTAAATGATGCATCGTTACCACTTATATCTGCATAAATAGCTGTGCCATTTTCATCTAACTCGTAGCCATTAATGTTACTACCAAAGTCGTTCCAAATACCCCAGCCGAGAGTTTCTGAGCCTGTTGTAGCCTCACTTGCTGTATAATCAAGGGTTGCTACAAAATTATCTGTGGGTGCAAATTGCAGTGTGATTTGCCCATTAGTACGCTCGCGTTGTAAATCTTCAATTGCGTAGTTCATGTCTTTTGCAAAAAAGTGATTACCTACACGATTTCCTTGCGCATCTACTGCGCGTGGTTCAATAAAATCACCTTCAGCAAGAGTAGGTAGGTCTACATTTGCTTGCCAACCTTGAATATTGGCGCTTTGCTTTTGAAAGTCGCGTTCTTGATGCGAAAAAGAAAAACCAATACCAAACATTTCATCGCTAAAGGTATTACTATAAATAGCCGATACTTCCGGAGTTACATCGCTACCCGCTTCATTTGATGAATCATGAATAGCTTTAGCTGTTGCCGAAAAATGCTGGCCAGGTCTTTGTAAAGGTCGAGTTGTTGAAATGTTAACCGTCGCACCTAAGCCACCACTGGGCACATCAGCACGGGCAGTTTTAAATACTTCTAAGGCACTAACACCTTCTGAGGCAATGTTTTCCAGATTATATGAGCGAGAGTTACCCGTTCCAGGCATTTGGCGACCGTTAAGTGTTACCAAATTAAATGAAGGGCCAAAACCACGTACGGTAATTTGGCTTCCTTCGCCGTTTGCACGACTCACCGATACACCTGTAATACGTTGCAGTGACTCTGCTAAGTTAGTATCAGGAAATTTACCCATTTCTTCAGCAGAAATAGCATCAACGACCCCCGATGCATCACGTTTCATATCCATAGAGCGGATAAGTGAACCGCGAATACCTTTAACTTGTATTACTTCGATTTCAGGTTCCACAGTATTTTGTTCTGCTGCATGAGCGATATTCAGCGTGCTTGCAGCGATGATAAGTGACACAGAAGCCGCTAGTGGGCTTTTTTTAAACTTATTTGTGTTCATAATTGCTCTGCTTTTACTTAATTTATTACGGTAAGTAGGTACTTGTAATTCACTACCTACCACTGAATTAGGGATTACGGGTTAGCGATAATCACGTTGTCTATACGGTAAACAGCGCCTTCACCTGTCCCCCACGCTGGAAACATCATAAGTACATTGATATCGCTAATGTCTAAACCGGCAGCAAACAGTGACTGTAATGTAAATGTGTAGGTTTGCCATTGGCCATTAACGGGTACTTCCCCCTCAACGCTTTGTGAAAGAGGAAGCTCTACCGCTGTTGCTGCGCCTGTTGACTCAATTTTAAATGTCCATACAGCGTCAGGATTATTTGGCGGGGTTACCACTTTCATTTCAAACTGCACAACGCCATTAGCTAGTATTGCTGATGCATCGAAAGAGATACCGTCGTCGGCTAAAAAGCCCATTACCGTTGGCGCAGAGCCAATAACAAATTCAGCTACAGTACCGTGATCAGCATCGTCAATTTCTTCTGTTGGGGTAGAGCCGCCACAACAGTCCCAAATGCTCCACATATCTGCGGCAGTATTTTGGAAAATAGTGATTTCATCGCCTGCTGATGCACTAGGATCGTACATCTTAGCGTTATCAACACGGTAAACCGCACCTTCACCGGTGCCCCATGCTGGGAATATCATTACTACATCAATGGCACTTACATCTAAACCTGCGCCCGCTAAGTCAGCGAATGTAAAGGTGTAAGTTTTCCACTCACCTACAATAGGTGCATCGCCAGCATCTGTTAATGGCAATTCTACCGCGGTATCACCCTCATTAGATTCTATTTTCATTAACCAAGTGGCATCTGGGTTATTTGGGTTTGACATCACTTTCACATCAAACTGTAGTAAACCATTTTCTAAAATGCTGGTTGCATCAAATGGAGTACCGCTACCACCAGCAGATGAACGAGTATTAAAGCCCATTACAGTGGGGGCTTCGCCAATAGTGAATTCTGCGGTTAAGCCGTGTTCTGCATCGTCCATAACTTCTGTTGGAGTAGAGCCGCCACAACAATCCCACATCGGCCAATCTAAGTTTTGCCCATCTGTAAATAAGTCTACTGATGGTGATTCACCTACATCGCCCTCAATAGCCACGTTGGTAATTAAATATTCAGCGCCTTCGCCAGTTTGCCATGCTGGGAATACCATTAATACATCAATGGCACTTAAATCTAAGCCTCTTTCTTGTAGTAGAGAAAGCGGAAATGTATAGGTTTGCCATTGGCCTGTAACCGGTGTTACGCCTTCAACACTATCGCTAAGCGCTACATCGCCTGTATTAGGTCCGCCATCACCCGCTTCGGCTTTTAATAGCCAAGTTGTCGAAGATGTTGGCGGCGTTACTACTTTCATATCAAAAGTTAATCGACCATTTAGATCAAGAAGGAGTGATGCGTCAAATGGAGATGAGGTGCCGGTAAAATCATCTGGGAAGTGACCACCACGAGTTGAAAAACCTAAAACAGTACCGTTATTATCGTTAATGTTAAACTTAATAGCGTCACCTTTTTCAGCATCGGTTATAGTTCCTGGTGTGGTTCCACCACAACAATCCCATGCGATCCAGTTGGCGTTTAATGTGCCATTGAATATATCAAGGTTTCTTGCAACGCCATCACTTGGTGGATTAGGTACAGGGGCTTTACCTTCAACAAGTGCATCATCTAGGCTATCGTAACCTGGGCGCACAGTTTCACAACCTTTACCTGTGTCAGTATTTGCAGCGCATTGATAAACCCGTACGTAATCAACCTCAAAGCTTTGACCTTCTGCAAATGCTGCAGCGTCAACACCTAAGTTGTTTACATTTTCAGGCCAGTCACCACCAACGGCGTTATTTAAAATAAGGTAAAAATCTTTATCAAATGGGGCATTATCCCAGTGAGTGGTAAGTTCGCCATTACCTTGTTCAAAGTATTCAGCAAACCAGCCTTTATGTTTAAGGCCAACAGCCTCATCTTTAGAGTTGTAACGAACTTCAGAGCGACGTTGTGTGGCATATAAGTAGCCATCTACGTACCAGCGAATTTCGCCTTCTTGCCATTCAATAGCGTAGGTGTGGAAGTCATCTGCGGGATTCATTCCCTCAGGCAGAGTATAAGCTTTGCCTGAGCTTGAGTTATTTGGCCACTCGCGACCATAGTGAAGTGTGCCATGAATATTTGCTTCAACGGTGCCATCTTCAGCGACTGTTTTTAAATTTACCGCTTCTAAAATATCAATTTCGCCAGAGCGCGGCCAAGTGCCATATACTTCGTCGGTTGGCATCATCCAAAATGCAGGCCAGCTACCTTGACCTGACGGTAGTTTTGCACGCATTTCAAAGCGACCATAAGTAAAGTCAGCGTTGTAACGGGTATTTAAACGGGCTGACGTGTATGGTTTTTCTGCACCTTCTTCAGCAGGTAGGGCGACTATATTTAGTACACCGTCTTTAATAAAGGCATTTTGTTCACTGTCGGTGTAACATTGTTTTTCGTTATTACCACCGCCGGCGCAGTTTAATTCAAAGTTCCACTTATTTGTATCAATGCTTGTGCCATCAAATTCATCACTCCAAACCATTTGCCAATCTGAAACTGGCTGGGCAGGATCTACTTTTTCAAAATTGGATGTTGTCGCAGCATCGCCGCCACAGCCAGCCAAAGACGCTAATGATATAGCAGCCAAAAGGCGAGTAATGCGTGTTGTTTCAATGTTCATAACTGAACCCCGTTCAACTGATTATTGTCAGAATATAGTGTATTTGTTGATTTTGTCATTTTGTAAGCGCTTACATTTTTATGTGTGGTAAATGTAAGCGCTTACAAATGATATGAGGGATTTCAAATTTGGTCAAGAATTTGTTTATTTAATTTACAATTGGTTTACTTTAAATAAGCTGCTTTTGTTAATGTAGCAGCTCAAAAGCTTAGATAATGTAACAAACTAAGCTGAAATAGGCCCATTTCTCTGCTTAGTTTAGGCTAGTTGCTACTTTTTAAATGGTAACGTTAACAAATACCACAAGGACGCGTTTTGTTTTGGGTCGGGATATTGGGCTAAGCCGATGTTTAGTTTATTATCTGATAATGTGGCGCTGGTTTTGTAGCTGCCAAAAAGTCTATCCCACCAAGTTACGCTAAAGCCAAAGTTACTATTTGTTTCTTCGGGATTTTGGCTATGATGAATACGATGCAGTATTTGAGTCATTAAGATAAGCCGAAGTGGTTTTTCTATTGCATTGTGTAAACGTATATTGGCGTGGTTAAATAGCGCTAATCCATTAAGTGCAATTTCAAATATTAATACTGCAATAGCAGGTACACCCAAAGCGGTAACGGCAATCAATTTTATAAGTATGCTGAGTACAATTTCGATAGGGTGAAAACGCAAACCTGTGCTGGTATCTACATGCGCATCGGCGTGGTGCACACGATGCAAACGCCACAAAATTGGCACGTTATGAAATAACCTATGCTGCCAATATATAAGTATATCAAGCAGTAGCATGCTTAAAATAATAGCAACACTACTTGGTGTGGCTATTTGATTAAATAAACCGATACCGTGCTCTTGGTTATAAAGCGCTACGGCAGTTAAGCCTATGGGTACACTTAAGCGAGCAATTAGTGATGAAGCAAACACCAGTCCAAAATTAGCGAACCATCGGGTGTTACTTTTTATAGGCGATTTACGCGCAGGCATACGCGATTCTAGCAGCATCATAATAACCAAAATGCTAAAAAAGAACCCTAAACGCCACCAAATTTCATTACTCATTGGCTTGTGTAACCTCATCAGCTTCTTGGAGTTTTAACGTGTTATATCCTCCATGTATACGTGTAAAAATAGTAATAGCGCACGCAGTGGCAAAAATACTCGCCATTATGGCAAAGTGCTGCGGCCAAATACAAAAGGCAATAAATAGCGCTATGGTTTCTGTGCCTTCGGTTAAACCATTTAAATAGTAAAAACTTTTGTATTTAAACTGGGGTTTTTCGAGCTTAAATTTTTCGGCGGCTATGGCAAAGGCTAAAAAGCTTGAGCCTGTGCCTATAAAGGTGGCCAGTAATACGCTACCTGCAATGGCGTTTTGCTCGGGGTTTACCAAAATAAAGCCAAGCGGAATTGCCGCGTAAAATAAAAAATCGAGGGTAATATCTAAAAAACCGCCAGCGCTTGAACTTAAATTTGCATGGCGTGCCAATGCGCCATCTAGCCCATCTAAAATACGATTTAAAGCAATAGCCGTTAACGCTGCGTACCACATTTCATACGCAATTAATGGCACTGCTAATAGCCCTATTAAAAAGCCTGCCACAGTAAGTTGGTCGGGCGTTATGCCGCGCTTGTGCATTAACGCTACAACGGGGGTTAACAGTGGCTTTATTATTGGGGTGATGTATTTGTCTAACATGCTTGGTGCCTTGTACTTTTTGTGCGTTTATTTGGCTAAGTTTAAGGTGATCAGTTTGCCGTTTGCGGCCTCTGCATCGCTATGATCGTGGGTTACCATAATAGCGGGCAATTTATGCTCGCGTATTTGGCTAAATACTAGCTCGCGCGTATCTACTCTTAATTGGGTGTCGAGCTTGCTAAAGGGCTCATCAAGTAAAATAGCTTTTGGCTCGCTTAATAGCATACGCAATAAAGCAACGCGGGCTTGTTGTCCACCAGAGAGGTTGTCGGGGTGGCGATTAGCCATGCCTTTTAATCCTACCTGTTCAAGGGCGTGCTCTATTTTTTCAAGGCGCCGTTTTTTATTGCCTTTAGGCATAGCAAAGGCAATGTTACCGCTTACCGATAAATGCGAAAATAATAACGCATCTTGATAAAGCACGCCTATGTGGCGTAAATGTGCGGGTAAGTTATTAATGTTTTTACCGTTAAGCCACACTTCGCCGTTTGCGCTAAAACCACTGGGTAATGTACCCGTAAGCCAATTTAAAAAGCTTGATTTACCACTGCCTGATGGCCCCATAATAGTGAGTATTTCGCCGCCTTTTACCTGCTCGTTTAAGCTTAGTAATTGCTCGTGTTGACGATAAAGCTCACAATTTTTAATCTCTAAAGATGACTGCATTAAAAACCTTTTAATTTATGGGTTAGCGATGTGCGCTTTTAAAAAAGTACTTAGGTAAAACCCACGCCAGTATAAAGCCAATGAGTGGTAATGCCATTTGCATAATGGCATACACTGCACTGGTGCGCCTACTTGCGCCATTAGCAAGGGTGACCGCTTCGGTTGTTATGGTTGCTATGCGCCCGCCACCGGCTAAAAGTGTAGGCAAATATTGGCCAAAGCTAATGGCCAAACCAAGTGCGGCCGCAATTAAAATAGGGGCAAATAACTGGGGTAATTTTACTTGTAAAAACACTTTGCAGGGTGTTGCGCCAAGGCTTGCTGCTACATGAGCAAAACGAGGGTCTAATCGCCTATAACTGCTCGCAAGCGATAAAAACACATACGGCAGTACAAACAATAAATGGGTAAATACCACATTAAAAAACGCGGCCTGGTTATTTACTAATTGTTGCAGCCACACTAGGCCAAATAAAAACGCAATACTTGGTACAAGCAACGGTAAATAAATAATTAAGCTGGTAAAGCGCGACATGGGTTTTGCACTTAACTGCTCTGACTCTAAGCACAAAAGGGTAATAATAATGGCAAATAACGTAGTAACTAGCCCTATAGCAAGGGTATTATAAAGCGGGCTTTGCATTTGCATTAGCGCACTTTTAAAGTGAAGTAGCGTGAGCTGATCGGGCAATGCCGCCGGAAAACGCCAAAATCCGGCAACCGACCACATAATTAAGCCAATTAACGAGAGCAAAATAAAGCCAATTACAAATACTGTTAATGCGGTCGTTATTTTTTGCCAATAAACACCGCCATATTCTCGCTCGCCATTGGTTAGTAAATCACTAAATAATGCTTTTATAGTTTTTTCGCCGCCAAGCCAAAGAGCTAGTAAACCCCCAGTAAGTACAAGCTGCAATAATGCCCCCGCAGAGGCTTTAATACGCAGGTTTAAATCTACGTCGTTAAACCAATGCATAATGGCTACAGCCAATGTGGGTGGAGTATTTGGCCCCAAAATAAGTGGCATTTCTACACTTGCGCTGGCATAAGCCAATACGGCTAAAATCGGTAGGCGCAGTAATGGGTAAAGGCTTGGCAGAATCACTTTAAAAAAAGCAGTCATAGGGCAGTAGCCTAAATTAAGCGCTACTTTATGTTGTTGGCGCAGTTTTTTGCCAAGCTCAGGTTGGGCAAGCACACCTAGCGCCATTAACAGTAAAAAAGGCAGCTCTTTAAGGGTTAAGCCTAAAATTATACTTATACCAAACGCGTCATGCGGAAACATGCCGTTAGGGGCAAGTTCCCACCCACTAAACCAAGGCGATACTAAACGCGAGATCATACCCGAAGGAGAAATTAAAAAACCAACGGCTATAGCGGCTGCTGCGTGGGGGATTACGAGTATGGGACTTAGTAAACGCTGAATACGGTTAAGCCAAGGGCTATTAAAAAATGCCGCTAAAATCATTAACGTAATGATAAAGGCAAGTAAGGTGCTTATTAATCCGCTGCTAACACTTAGCATAACCATGTGTGTTAGGCCGGGTGTTTGCACAAGCATAGTAAAGCCATGTAGGCCAAGTGTTGTATGCTCAAGTACTGGTGTATAACCAAAAGCGGGCAATAGCACGCTAATTAGGCCACCTATTACAGGCAAAATTAGCAATGCCAGTAAAAAATGTGGGCTTAATTTAACTAATTTACTAAACATATCGGCGCTTTTGTGTGGTTTAAGTGTTGAGCTCGCTGCTAACTTATTAGAAACAACACTCATTGGCTTACTCCAAAACGCGCTTGCCAACCTTGCATAATAGCGTTTACCCAGCTTGGGTGTGGCTCGCTAAGCGTGCGTTTAATGCTATTTAAGGGTAATGCGCTTGGATGCGGTTCCACCGTTTTAAACAAGGCTTGCTGCTTTTGGCTCAATGTAGATTGAATCAATACACTTTTATCCCCCCAAACTGAAGGTTTTTGCTTATGTGCTTGCGCCTTTGGACTTAATAAAAAATTAGCCACTAATTGCGCACTTTGTGCATGGCTTGCATTATAAGGTATGGCTACAAAGTGGGTGTTACTTAAACTGCCATCTTGCATAGCATAACTGCGAATACTTTTTGGTAAATCATAACGTTTAACGGCGGCGGGTACTTCGGGCGCTGAAAACGTAAACGCTATGCTTAGCTCGGTGTCGCCTACTAAGCGGCGCATTTGTGCACCACTTTGCATAAAGTGTTTACCGCCGCGCCAAAGTGTTGGGTGCAGCTTATTTAAAAAGTTCCATAACGGGTTTAATATTTGAGCTGTGTTTTGTGCAGTAGCTGGCTGATTTAACTGCGCTTTAAGTGAGTCATCGCTTTGTTGATGTAGCATAACAAGCGCGTATTTTAAAAAGCTCATTCCTAAAAAATCAGGTGGCTTTGGGTAACTAAAGCGCCCTGGGTTTTGTGCGCTCCAGCTAAGTAATTGGTTTAGGGTTGTTGGTAGTGTGTTATTTGCAGTGCCATCTATTGCTAAGCTGTCGTAGTAAAAGGTGAGTGAAGCTTGACCCCAAGGTGCTTCCATTCCATTAGTGGGTATTCCAAAATCAAAATTAACAGCGGGATTATTGCTAGGGTCGGTGTAGCTAAAATTAGGCAACTTATTAGCCCATTGTTTAAGTAATAATGAGTGCTCGCTCATGGTGGCAAAGTTAGCACCGTTTATCCAAATTAAATCTACGCTGCCTTTATCGTTATTGTTTGCTGATTTTTCGGCAAGTACGCGGCTTACTGCTTCACTGGTATCGCTTAGCTTTACATGTACTAAGTTTATGTTGTATTTGGCTTTTACTTGCTGCGCAGCCCATTGAATATACGCATTTATTTGCGCATCGCCGCCCCACGCATAAAAATATACGCTTTGGTCTTTGCCTAAGCTTTCAACTTGCTGCCAACGGCTTTGTAATTGTGTACTTGCTAGGCTTTTAAAGCTAATAACAAGGCAAATGCAAAACGCGACACAGAATAAGCTGTATCGCGATAATGTTTGCCAAAATTTATTGGCGAGCATTTAAATCCCAGTTGTAGTCTAAAAACTTAACTTTCATGTCATTATTTTTAAGCGCTTTTTGCTGAGCGGGTATCAGTTTTAGTGCTTTAGGGTATTGCATAAAAAACTGTTGCAGCGTATTGGCACCTTTAAAGCCTTGTTCAAAATCATCGCCGTACCACTTAAATATTGAAGATACAATTAGCGTGTTATCTTGCGCTATATTGCGGGTCATGTCTGATAAAAAACGTACCGTTTGCGCTTGCAATTGGCTTTCTAAATCAGTGGCTGTGTAGGCTTCTTCACGTAGTGCTGGGCAGCCAATACTTGCGCAATTTACAGCAAAGTGAATACGTGGGTCGTTGTATTTACCACTGCCACGTATTAAACCATGTTCTATATCATCAAGGCTGCGCGTTTTACCAAGTAATGGCACAAACTCTTTGCTCCACGGTGAGCTAAAAAAGCTGCCTAAATCTTTAATCGATTTAAGTTCTGGGTACTTAGTTAATATAAGCTCAACAGTAAAGGCATTATACGCATTGATTAAAAACGCAAGTTGCTTTGGTTTTTCCCACGTATCAAACTCGTTTTGCGTAACCGCCGATAACGAATCTAAATAGCTTTTAAGCTCACTGTGCTTAGCTTTAATTGCTGCATAATCCACCTCAGTGCTGTGGCCATTATTAATAGCTACAACATGATTGTTTAATAACGCATTCCAGCTTTCGTGCATGTTTTCAGCTTTGCTTGCAAACGATATTGCAAGCAAAGCTGACCCTAACAATAGCGCTTTTAAAGGTGTTTTAAACATATTAGCCTCTGCGCCATGCGTGGTATTTTTCAAGCATGTTAAGTACTTTTTCTGGTGCATGAGCGCGTTTCCACTCGCCTGCTGCGTACTTGTTACCTTCAGCCCACGTAGGGTAGCTATGAATTGTACCTAGTATTTTGTTAAGGCCTAAACCGTGTTTCATTGCCAGTACAAACTCAGCTATTAAATCGCCAGCGTGCTCAGATACCACTGTAACACCGAGTATTTTGTCTTTGCCTTTAGGGGTAATTACTTTTATAAAGCCTTTGGTTGCGCTGTCGGTAATGGCGCGGTCTAGCTCTTCAAATTCAAAGCGAGTGATTTCATAATCTATGCCTTTATCAATAGCGTCTTGCTCGTTTAAGCCAACACGTGCTACTTCAGGGTCAATAAATGTGGTCCACGGAATGACACGGTAATCTACTTTAAACTTTTTAAGATTACCAAATAAGCCATTTACTGCTGCGTACCAACCCTGATGAGCGGCTACGTGCGTAAACTGATACGGCCCTACAATATCGCCTGCGGCAAAAATATTAGGATAGAGTGTTTCAAGGTATTCGTTTGTGACTACAGTGCGATTCGTTTCTATGCCGAGCGTTTCAAGACCATAACCTTCTAGGCGTGCGCTTCGGCCCACAGCACATAGTAGTTCATCGTATTCAATATCGATTTCGGTATCGTTATGTTTTACCACAATGAATTTTTTACCGTCGCGCGCTTCACAGCGTAGTGCCTGATGCGAGGTTAAAATGTTTACGCCGCTTTGCGTTAGCGCTTCGTGAGCAAAGGTAGACACTTCTAGGTCTTCTTTGATCATAATGCGTTCAGCCATTTCAATTTGCGTAACGCTTGAACCTAAGCGTGCAAAGCTTTGTGCAAGTTCACACCCAATTGGGCCGCCACCAAGTACAACAAGTTTTTTAGGGGCTTCTTCAAGCTCAGCAAATTTAGTCCATAATGTATCGCTTGTTACGTAGCCTGTTTCTTCAATGCCAGGTAATGGCGGTACAAATGGGCGTGCGCCGGTTGCAATAACAATAGTGCGGGCTGTGAGTGTTTGCGTGCCGCCATCGTTAAGTTTAATTTCTACAGTCCACGGGTCTAATAATTTCCCGTAGCCTTTTACAACATCTACACCAAGGTTTGTGTAGCGCTCAACGCTATCGTGCGGGGCGATGTCGGCAATTACTTTATGTACACGTGCCATTACTTTTTTAAACGAAAACTGCGGTGCCATGTTTTCTAAGCCGTAGTGTTCACCGTGGCGAATTTGCTCGGCAATTTTAGCGCTTTTAATAACTGCTTTACTTGGCACACACCCGTAGTTTAAACAGTCGCCACCCATTTCGCCGGCTTCAATTAGGGTTACTTTGGCTTTAACTGCTGCTGCAATGTAGCTTGTCACTAAGCCGCCAGCACCTGCGCCAATAACAATCATGTTACGGTCAAACTTTTTAGGTTTAGTGTAATTTTTGTATACGCGACGTTTTTTTATTGCATTTATTAGGCTTTTTGCAATTAACGGGAATACCCCTAATAACGCAAACGATAAAATTAAATCCAGCGATAAAATGCCAGATAAGCTCTCTATTTGCGCAAGTTGCGTACCTGCGTTTACAAATACAAAGGTACCCGCCAGCATGCCTACTTGGCTTACCCAGTAAAAAGTCCATGACTTAATAGCGGTTAAACCCATTAATAAATTAATTAAAAAGAACGGAAAAACAGGCACTAAGCGCAGCGTAAATAAGTAAAATGCGCCTTCTTTTTCAACCCCAGTATCTATAGCGGCTAAACGTTCAGGAAAGCGTTTTTTTATGGTATCGCGCAATAAATAACGTGACACTAAAAATGCCAACGTAGCACCAATGCTTGAGGCAAACGAGGCAACTAATAGACCTTGCGCCAAACCAAATAATGCACCTGCGGCTAGCGTTAAAATAGCTGCACCGGGCAGTGATAGCGCGGTCACTAATATATAAAGTAAAAAGAACCCTCCGATCACCAAAAACGGTGATTGAGTTTTGTACTGATCAAATTGCGCCATTGACCCTTTTAGCCCGTCAAGGGTAAGAAGCTGGTTTAGGTCATAAAAAAAGAATAAGCCGACACCTATCGCCGCCAGTAATAACAAACTTAATTTTTTTAACATGCTATCTCTCAAACGGTTTAAAAGTTATGGGTAAGCGTGAGCTTAGCGTTAATTGGTAATTCTGGGAACGCGAGTGTCGCGCCAAAATAACCGCCTTCAAATACAGGGCGCCAGTTTTGCTGATCGGTAATATTATTTACATCAAGCCTCAATTTAGTTGCTGAGGTAAACGCATAGCTGGTATTAACATTTAAGGTGTGCTGATCGCGAATGTATACGGTAGCCAAAAAATCCAATGGGTAGCTTTTAGTATACAGGGCAGAAAATCCAGCTTGCCACTGAGAAGTAATTGTATAGTTAGCGTTTAAGCTTAACGATTGCTCTGGGATCCCTTGTACTTGACGGTTTGAGGGAGCAAAAGCTGTATAACTTGGTGCACCAATGCTGTTACCCGCAATAATATCGGGACGCGAATTATCAAACGCATCGGCTATTTGAGCTGAGTCTTGGCCTGTCGCAGAGTTATCATAACGGGCATCAATATAACTGTAGCCTGCGCTTACCCAGTAAGGGTAAGCGTCGTAAAATACTTGGCTTTCGAATCCGGTTGTACGAATGCCAGTATTGCTACCATCGCGATTACGTAAGCTGCGGCGTTGGCTAAATACAGCAGCATCTGCATACCAGTCGCTTTGTGTTGGCGCATATTTCACGCCAAACTCGACTAAAGTATTTTCCGTAGCAAAATTTTGTGCGCTAATTGTATTGTCACCACCTAACGTATTGCCGCCGGCCATGCTGTTAGAGGTGGCTTCGTTATAACTTGCTGCCGCATAAGTGGTTAAATCGTC
Source organism: Pseudoalteromonas sp. APC 3224 (assembly GCF_030407535.1). Taxonomy (GTDB): domain Bacteria; phylum Pseudomonadota; class Gammaproteobacteria; order Enterobacterales; family Alteromonadaceae; genus Pseudoalteromonas. The sequence goes on from NZ_JASDDF010000031.1 coordinate 37,292, forward strand.
ATTAACTGAGTAATTAACGCTCAGCTGCGCTGATTGCAGTGTATCATTTATGCTATCACTAGCCGCTATTTGACCTTGAGGCGCAATGGGGTCGCGTGCTTCTACATCATAGTAATCAACACGATAGCCAGCACTGGTGCGTAAGCTGTCAGTCCATTGTGAGTCTTGTTGAATGGCAATGCCGGTTTGCCATGAGCGTGAGTCTGTCGTATCTGATAAATTAAAATCACCACTGCCATCATTGTTAATATCGTACTGACCACCAGGGGATACATATACGCCAGAACGTAGCTCTACCAAACGTGCTTTTTGAGTATCAGTTAATGGAATGCGGCGGTTTGAAAGTGGGCCGGTTAAATCAATAGGTGTGTCGGCTTCAGTAGTAAACTGGCTGTAACCCAATACTTTATTATAACGAACATCAACAGCAAATAAGGTTTGCTGCTCATCGCTCCATTGATACGTAAGTTCAGTGCGGTTTTGTGCGGTATCGGCACCATCAATTATTTCAACAAAACTATTTTGTGCTATTTCTTCGCGCTGCAAATGTTGAAAGTAACTAATGTTTTTAATCGACATTACATCAGACAGTGCGCGCTTATAAATACTGTGAACTAAATAAGTGGTTGCTTGATTGAGATTATCAGGATCGGTAAGCACACGGCTGGTATCTATTTTGACTTGTCCTGTAGGCGATATAATAGAGCCTGCGCTAGGCACTGTGCTGCCATTCGCTTGTAACCCTTGACCAGTAATGTAAAGATTATGATCGATAAGCGCTTGGGTAGGGCGGTTTATACCGGCGTTATCGGTAAATTCTGTTTGGTACAGTTCAAAGTTAATGTCCCAACTGCTTTTATCATCCGGTAAAATTTTTAATGCCGCAAACAAGCTATCACTTTGTGTGGCTGAATAGTCATAATAACTACCCTGATCAATATGTTCATAGCTAACACGTAAGCCAATTTTATCCTCAACAATCGGTGCGTTGTAATCTACTTGGGCACTATACTTATCCCAACTGCCTGCAGACAACTTCACATTGCCTTTGCGCTGATCAGTTGACGCTGTTTTAGAGTGTAAGTTTACAAAGCCACCGTTACGTTGGCTTGAACCAAACAATACAGGTGGTGCGCCTTTAACCACATCGATTTGTTCTATCGCATTAAACGACAACGGCACACCAAAACCATTATTACCTGCTTGACGTCGAGTACCATCTTGAAATAACTCACCTAACTGGCCGCGGATCGTCGGTAAGCTTGGTGCACCAAAACCACTGGCCGCGTATGTATTAGGACTTACAGCGAGCACATCGTGCAATGTTGTTATATTTAATTGCTCAATTAAGTCTTTAGAGATAGGCGTCACAGAGCGAGCTATGTCTTGTAAAGCCAGGTTGTCGCCAAAAGGGCCGTTTACTGTGGTGTTTTTAATAGAGAGGTTTTTAGATTTAAGCGCTTGACCTGCCACCTCAATTCGCTCAATGGGGTCAGAGCTAGTTGTTTCATTAGCCTGAGCAGCTAATGCTACATTTAACAGGGGGGCGAGGGTTAAAGCTAAATACGTGTATTTCAAATCGTGTTTCTCTATTGTTATATGTTGACGTACACAAAAGACCAAGACAGATAAAAATATCTTTCAATCAATTGCTAATATTTTTATTTTTTATCTTAGCGCTTAAATAATAGTGCTTTTATTGTAAAGAGTTTAATTTATTTGAAAATAAAAAAACGATTATACGGTCTTACTTGCCAATTAGTTTATTTATATCTTTTTTAAGGAAATTTTATGACAGATTCAATCAATACAGATGTACAAACTCGTTTGCAATGGTCGCTTTTATCGCTGCGCTTAGGGGTGTTTATTGTGATGGTAATGTGGACACTAGATAAATTTGTAAATCCGGGGCATAGCGCCCGTATTTTTGAACATTTTTATGGGATCAGTGGCTCTACCGATACTATTGCTTATATTTTAGGTGCACTGCAATTATTATTAGTAATAGCATTTTTAGTCGGTTTTAAAAAACGTATTACTTACGGTGTTATTTTTATAATGCATGGACTATCAACGCTGTCTTCTTACAACCAGTACATTGATGGCTTTAATAATTTACTGTTTTTTGCAGCATGGCCGATGTGGGCTGCGTGTTTTGCGCTTTATTTATTACGCGATCAAGACGTAAAATTTACCGTTAAATGATAAGCAAAAAAAATGGTTATAAGCGTTAGCCTATAACCAATAAAGTACACAGGGAGTGTAGGAAGTTCTGTTGAGCACAGTAAGCGGTTAGCAAGCCATTTACTGTGTGTGACTAAAAGCACTTCTTGGTGCTTTAAGTTGCTTTAATAAATACGTACAATAATAAAAGCAAAGCTAATGCCAATTTTTAACAGTATGAATTTTATAGATATTTATATTGTTTGGATTGTGGCTTTGCATAATGCAGGTAATTTTTTCTATATTGCAACGGTAAAAGTTACCTACTTTGCAATATGAAAAAATGGCACTGTTTTAGAATCCGATACAACTAAAAGCAGCGAAGATTTAAAAATCAGCGGCTACTTCAAATTCTAATCGTTCATGACTAATAGGATGGGTAAAAGCTAAATACTCGGCATGCAAATGTAGTCGGTCTGATTTTTCACCGTAGTGGGTGTCGCCCACAATGGGTGTATTTAACCCCAAGTGGTGGGCACAGTGAACACGCAATTGATGAGTACGTCCTGTTTTTGGATAGAGTTGTAAGCGGGTAGTATTATTTTTACGTTCCAGTACCTGCCATGTTGTTAATGACGGCTTCCCCGTTTTGTAACACACCATTTGCCGTGGCTTATCATCAAAATCAAGCACTAAAGGTAGCTCTATGCTGCCACTCTCAGCAGCAATATTACCCGCCACTAAAGCAACATAACGTTTTTCTACACTACGCTCTATAAACTGTTTTTGCAGTGCTTTATGCACCCGTTTATTTAACGCAATCATTAACAGCCCTGAAGTCGACATGTCTAATCGGTGCACAATAAGTGGCCCCGAAGCGTGTGGGAACTGAGTTTTGATTCGCATATATACCGAATCGTCAATATTAATGCCTGGCACAGATAAAAATTCAGCAGGTTTATTTACCACCAACAAATCATCGTCTTGATAAACAATCGTTAGGTCTTTACCCTGTGCAGGGTTGACCAAGAGCGGGTTGTTTTCAACATTTAATCCCTCTAGCATATGCCCTAAAATAGGCTGGCATTTGCTGTAGCACGAAGGGTAATAATGTAAATGATGTCTGATTGCCGATTTAGGCGGTGCGCCCCACCAAAATTCGGCCATAGCCAGCGGCTTTAAATTATGTTTATAGGCATATTGTAATAATTTTGGCGCTGCACAATCTCCCGCACCTGAAGGCGGTGTGTGCTCGGGCAGTTTGGCAAAAATGGCGTTTAAATCGGTCACTTCGCCGTTTGCATTTAAAAACTGGTACTGAGCGAATAGCTTTTTTTGTAAATTTTTAGAGAGTACTTTACGGCGTTTTTTTAATCCGTTAATTTCATCATCTATTGTGAGTTGTGCTTGTTCAAGTGCAGTAATACGTGTTTGCCACTGTTGCTTTAATGCTTGTAGTTGTTTTTTCTCAACAATACTCTGCCCAGCTAATTGGTTTTTTAGTTTTTCAAACTCATCATTATTGAGTTGTTCGCTGGCAACTTGTCGTTGCTGTTTTCGCTGTTTTCGAGTTACTTGCATCGCTTGCTGCTTGGCGATAAGTTGTTGCTCATAGTGTTGGCGAGCAGTCACTAACTGTTGCTCAATTTGTTGATAATTATCACTGTTTTGCAAGGCTGTAATTTGCGCATTAATATCGTTAATCACTTGGCTCTGCTGACTAAATTCTGCATCGTCTATATGTTTAAGTGCCACATTTGGCGCAAAATACAATTGCTCATCTATCCCCGCTATTTGCCCCGAATAGGCGCTAATAAAGCCTAGCTGTTGCGACTCATCTTGAACAACCAATACGCCAAACATTTTACCGGCATCAATATCATCTGTATCTAAAATAGCCTTATCTAGCTTTTTTAATTGTTGTTGTAATTGTTTTGCAGCGGCAACGGCCAGCGGATGAGGTTTATAATAAAAGGGAAACGTAAACTGCTCAGGCAGTGCAAGGTTATCTATGTTTTCATTAAAAGTGGTAAAGCAGCTAGCAGGGTTTGACATGGCAATAGTGTGATTAGCAGTTATCAGAATAATTAGTCAGAGTGTAACATAAGCAGCGCTGTGCCACTAAGCATGCCTGGCATTACTAACAAAAAGGCCAACATATTATGTTGGCCTTTGGTATTAAGCTAAGACTTATTTGTTAGCGTCTTTCACTGCTTTTAATTTAGCTGCATGGTCAATTTCAAATGCAGGCATGTCTTTTTTGCCTTCCATTAAGTAGTTGTCCATCCAACGCATTAAACGCAAGCTGTAATCGTACTGTGCCGCTACTTTACGGTTACCATGGCCTTCGCCTGGGTAGTAAACAAGGCGAACATCTTTACCTTGTACTTTCATGTAACGGTAAAGTTCCATAGATTGCGCAGGGTGAACGCGAGGATCGTCTTTACCATGCATAATAAGCAGTGGCGTTTCAGATTGACCCGCCCAGTAAATTGGGCTGCGCTCTAGATACCATTGCCATTTATCCCACGGGTATGAACGCGCATGAACTAGGTTCATTTCGTTTGAAATATCAGTAGTACCAAATTTAGATAGCTGGTTAGTTACACCCACAAACATAACGCTGGCAGCAAAGTGCTCGGTTAGCTTTGTTGCGCCCCACGCTGATGCATAACCGCCGTAAGAGCCACCGGTAATACCAACACGTTTAGTATCAACTAATCCCATATCAACAAGGTGATTTTTAAAATCAACTAAGTCGTCAAACTCTTTACCTGCGTAATCGTTTTGACCTAGTTTAGAGTAATCTACGCCTTTACCTGTTGAACCTCGGTAATTAGGGTAAAATACTGCGTAACCACGTGCAGCGCCCATTTGACCAGGACGCGAGTAGTTAGTTACCCAGCCGTTTTTATCATGACTTTCAGGGCCACCGTGTACCGACATAATTAGTGGGTAGCGTGTGCCTTTTTCATAATCGAGTGGGTAAACTAGTACACCATCAAGTTCTACACCGTCACGCGCTTTAAGCGTAATTGTTTCTTGTTTAGCAAAGCGTTTGTCGTTTAACCAGCTGTTTGAATCAGTTAAACGCTTTGCCTTGTTACTGCGCACAATAAAGACTTCGTTAGGGTGTTTTGCCGTGTTACCACGAAGTGCTAGGGTTTTATCTGAATCAGAAACACTTAGCTGTGAGGCAATAAATTTGCCCTCTTTTACTAGCTTCTTGTATTTGTTAGAGCCGGTTTTAATGCTCGCAACAAAACTTTCTGTGCCAACATTGGCAATAAAGTTAAGCGTGTTACGTTTATGCGACCATTCAAAGTCAACAACGTGGCCCATAAAGTTAGGTAACCATTCTGTGATTTCTGCAGTTTTAGTATCGGCAATAAATAAGCGGCCAGTTGCAGGGTCGTGCTTATCTTCAGCACCTAAAATAGCAATGTATTTACCGTCATGCGAAAGCTCGGCATCGCCTAGCTTACCTTCAGTTTTAAACGATAAGGTGACCTTGTTGCTGGCAATATCAAACAAGTGCCACATCGATTTTGTGTATTTATCATCAATTAGTGCAGTAGGTTGAGTTTTAACCAGAAGCTTTTCACCATTCGCAGCCCAATTAACGTCACTCACGTAGTTATCAACATTGAGCGTGGTAGGGGTAAGCGGCTTGTCGGCTTTAGCTAAATCTACAATAAAAAGCTGCTTGTTTTTAAGGCCTTGCTCGTACACTTCTGCTTTAAAGCCAAGTTTTTTAAGTTCTTTTTCTGACTTATCAGCAGCTGGCATTGCTAAAATAGCGACTTGCTTGTTATCAGGGCTTAACTGATAGCTTGAAATAGATGTGTCTTTTAATGACATAACCGCTTGTGCTTGGCCGCCATCAACAGGTATTTGGTAAAGCGAAGTATATTTGTCGTCTTTTAATTTCGCTAAAAAGTAAATTGTTTTGCTGTCGTTTGACCATTGTAGGCTTTTAATATTAACTGAACCGGTAATAAAAGGGCGCTCAACACCTTTATCGTCAACAACATAAAGCTCACTGTAATTGCTGCCATTTTCGTCAACGTAAAGCGTGCGAGGTAACGAACGGGTAAATGCAACACTGTCGCCATCGGGGCTAACGGTTGTTTGTATTACTGATTTTACTTTTGGAATGTCTTCAACAGTAATTGCTGATTGCGCAAATGCAAGTGAGCTTGAAAGCCCAATTGCTATCGCTAAGCTAGTTTTTAGCATTGTTATTTCCTTTGCTTTATTAGATTTCAGCCATTATAGCAAGGTGTTCTCAATATACTAAAAAATGCGATTAATCCTCAAAAGAGGAGGTTTAATGTTGTAGTTATGCAAAAGCGCGGCTTAAAACCGCGCATAAATCTATAGACTCTTTTTAGGAGGAAGTGCCACGTTTGCAAAAATAAGTCCTGCCACCAGCGACATAAAGATTAAAAACGTTTGCTGACCAATATGATCTGCATAAACAAAGTCTTGGCCTTCAATCAGTGAGTTTAAACCAATATACGTTTTGCTCCCAGGCACTAATACAATTAATCCCTGCATAGCTACAATAGAGGCCGGAGCATTGGCAACACGGTTAAATAAGTTGCTAAATACACCAACTGAAAATGCACCAATAAAGGTGCCTAACGTGTAATTTAAATCTAAATATATAGCAGGCCCAATACTGGTGCCATAAGCTATAAAGCCTGAGGCAATAGACCACATTGCATGTTTAAGCTTAGTTCTAAAAATAACGATTAAGCTACTACATAAAAGTAAAATAGCGAGCCATGCAGTCCACTTTGGTAACGGCTCTGGTTGTACGAAATCGGCTTGCCCAAAGACCGCAAAGCCAATAGCAAGACCAATAAAAGCCCCAAAATAAAGCTTAAACAGCAACATAAATGAGTCCATAACGCGAGCTGTGCCCGATACTAAATGTCTGGCTGCGAGTTCAGCAAGGCCAAGTGCAAGGGCTAAACCGGGTATAAACACAATAATGGCAGAAAGCACAATTAATCGAATGTTGATGTGTGCATCCAAATGAACGCTAATAGCACAAGCAAGAATAGCCGACACTATTGCCACTAATGGCTCAAGCATGTGAGCCACTCGTTTCGAACGGGCCGACCACAATACAAATAAGTATACAATAAAGGTTAATAACCCAGACCACAGAACATCATTCCAACTGGTGCCCATAAGCATTGCAAATGCGCCGCCAGAGGTGGCAAAGGCAACGCCTGTCAGCACTCTGTTATAAGGATTTGGGGCATCAAAAATAATATCAAGTTGCTGATCAACCTCTTGCAACGTGAGCTCACCATTAAGCATTTTATTAACTAAATCGTCGGTATCGGCAAGTGAACCTAAATCGTGATCGCCTGGGTCAACGCGGGCAACATGGGTATATTCATCTTCATGGCCATCGGTCCAAATAACAAAGGTAACCGACGTGGGCGACATAACAAACGATGATTTAAGATCTAAATAAGTCGCCACTTCCATTAAGTGGGCTTCTAAGCGATAGGCAGGTGTACCGTATTTATGGAGCATTTTGCCCAATTTAACGATAAATTTGCGTTTTTCAGTAAACGTTGCGGTTTTCAAATTTGTTTTGAACCAACTATTAAATAACTAAGCTAAAAATATAGGCAATAATGCTAAAATTGCCCAAGTTTATTTGCGGCGATTTTAAACACAAATCGCCGCCTGTCTAGTGATTTTTAAAGTTATTTTTTATTTTTTTCTGCTATCCACTGCGACATATATTGTGTACTGCGCATGGTATGGTGTTTGAGCATTTGACCCGTGAAATTTTTCATCCGGTGAGCATCTAAATTACTGCTTATTGAGTCGATTTTTTCAATTAAGTGAGCACTTAACTGCACTTTGTCATACAGAGTATTAAGTAGAAGGTTGCCAGCGGCTTGCGCTTCGCTAAATTTAGCCTCGTTGTTGTATAAAGAGACTGCGGCATCTGCAAAAGCTTGCGCATCTGCTGTTACCACACCTGGCCACGGTAGCGTGTTGTGCATACCTTCGCTGCCAATAGGCGTGGTGATGCTTGGAGTTTGCATGATCATGGCTTCTAAAAGTTTACCTTTAATACCCGCCCCAAAACGCAAAGGAGCTAAGCAAATACGCGCACTTTGCATTACCTCATACGCATCATCGGCCCAACCTTTAATTAAAAAGCCGGTTTTAGGATTATTAAGCGCGGTGGCTTTTGGCGGTGGGTAGGAACCATAAATATGCAATTCTGCCTGCGGTAGTTGTTTGCGGATAAGCGGCCAAATTTTTTGTAAATAGAGTACCGCATCCCAGTTTGGGGCATGTCGGAAATTGCCAATGGTCATAAAGTGTTGGCGTTGTTGATACGATTTAGTTTGCTCAGGTAAGGCACTTAAATCAACCATAAATGGTAAGTGATGTAACACGCTAGGCTCAACTTTAAACACTTCATTGAGTAGTTCCATCTCATAGCTTGAGATAATTAAGCTAAGATCGCAGCGTAAAATAGCGGCTATTTCACGTTTAGCTATGTCTGATAGTAAATCGCTGTGGTTGAATTCGCGCTCACCTTTATGCGCCTCATGGCGTGCATTACGCAGGCATTGTAAATCTTCGGTATCCAAAATTTTAAGTGCATTAGGACAATGCTTATCTACGCGCCAGCCAAATTGCTCTTCCATCATAAAACGATCGAACATCACTAAATCGGGGTTGTAAGCTTTAACATAGTCATCAAAACTATCGCAGTTAAGAGCGATGCTTTGGCTGGTTATACCAAAGTCGGCAAGGTCAACCATGTGTTCGGTAGGCAGTGCGGGCGTGGCGAACTCAACATCCCAGTTTTGCGCCCTAAACGCATTTAGTAATGACATCATGTGCGTACCTGCAGCAGATGAATTGGGCTCTGGCCATACATAGCCAATTACCAGCACTTTTTTCATTGGCTAGATTCTCTAATTATTTGATGGAAAAACAGACTCAAACACAGTGGTATATTTTTAAAAGCTGTAACGGTATTTAAAAAGCAGAGTATGATTTCGAAAAACTAAAATGCTGCAAATTAATGGACATAAACAACCAATTTTAGCGTTGAGTAAATAGGCGTGTATTTTAGCGTATTCAGGCTACTTAAGTCATTACTTAGCTTAACACTTTATGAATGGTGCAAAACGTGTTTATATATCCGGTAATATTCAAAAATAAAAAGGATAAAAACATGAATGCTTTTAGGCTATTAATTGCCTTGATAGGCTGCATTGTTTTATTGCCTGCAAGTTATGCAGAGCAAGGATATCAAACCCCTTCACCTGCGCTTGCTACACTCGTAGATGCTAAGTTAGCCCCTACTAGCTCTTTATCAAATGATGGCCAGTGGCTTGCTTTGTTTGAACGAAAGCGTGTTGTGTCGCTTGATGAGCTGGCAAAAGAAGAGTTTAAGCTTGCGGGGATCAAGCTCAACCCAGCTAACTTTTCACGTTCCCGGGTTAGTGCTAAATACAGTGCGTTAGAACTTAAGCATGTAGAAAGTGGTACTGTGGTTAACGTGAATAATTTGCCACAGGGGATTATTCGCTCCCCTCGCTGGTCAGCAAATAGCGAGTATTTAGCGTTTATTGTTGAACAATCGGATAACGCACGGCTTTGGGTTTATAGCGTTAAAACCAAGCAAGCAAAGCAGTTAAATGAGCTTGCACTTAATTCAGTATTAACTGCAACACCTTATCAGTGGCTACCCGATAGCACAGCGATTGTGGCTAATTTAGCGGTTAACTTAGACAAACCCAGATTAACCAATGATACCCAAAGTACGGTACCTGTTATTCAACAAAGTAGCGGTGAAAAAGCGCCAGCGCGTACTTATCAAAATTTATTAACCAGCCCATTTGATGAAGCACAGTTTAAGTTTTATGGCCAAGGGCAATTAGCATATATAACGCTTGATGGTAAGGCTCAGCAAATTGGTCGTGCTGGCTTATTTAAATCGTTTTCAATTTCGCCTGACTCAACCAATATTTTAGTCGCGACCATCGACGAGCCATTTTCGTATCAAGTTCCTTACAGCCGTTTTGCAACTACATGGCAAATATGGGGAATGCGTGGATATGCATTAGTCGAGCTGGCAAAGCAGCCCCTTGCCGACAACATTCCACAAGGGTATGACAGTGTTCGCACTGGTCGTCGTGATTTTGAGTGGCGAGCCGATCAGGGTGCGGAGGTTATTTGGGCCGAAGCGCAAGATGGCGGCGATATGAAAACTGAGGTTGAGCATCATGATTACCTTTATAGTTTACGTGCACCGTTTAGGCGCGAACCAAAGTTGTTTGCAAAAGTAGAGCGCCGTTATGCAGGTATAGAGTGGGGTAATGACAGCATTGCCATGCTAAGTGATTGGCGCTTTAGTGACCGACAAGTGCGCACTTATGTAATTCAACCACGTAATGCAGATAGTAACCGCGTGTTATTTTCAGAGCGAAGCTACAATGATGCCTATAAAGATCCAGGTAGTGCCATATATGAGCGTAACGACTTAGGCACGCGTGTTATAAAAGTCGTTGGTGGACGTTACATTTACCTTCGTGGAAACGGTGCATCTGAGCAAGGAAATATTCCATTTTTAGATCAATATGATGTAAAAACAAATAGCTCTAAACGAATTTGGCAATCTGCTGCACCTTACTACGAGCGAGTGCGAGCTTTATTAGACGATGAAGGTAAGCGCATTATTACTATTCGTGAATCTAAAACGCAGCAGCCCAACTTTTTTATTCGCGATTTAGATAAAGATATCTTAACGCAACTGACCCAGTTTGAGCATCCGTATCCTGCATTTAAAGGGGTGACTAAAGAGCAATTACGTTATACCCGCGATGACGGCGTTGAGCTTTCTGGTACGCTTTATTTACCGCCTGGGTATGACAAAACACAAGGGCCTTTACCTGTATTGATGTGGGCATATCCACTTGAATATAAAGATAAAGCGGTTGCTTCACAAGTGCGCGAATCAGAATATGAATTTACCTATATAGGTTATTGGGGCCCAATGCCTTATTTAGCTAAAGGGATTGCAGTATTTGACGATCCTAAAATGCCGATTGTAGGTGTTGATGGCAGTGAGCCAAATGATCACTTTAGAAAACAGTTGGTTTCTAGCGCCAAAGCAGCGGTTGATGTACTGGTTGAAAAGGGCATTGCTGATAAAGACAATATTGCCATTGCAGGGCATTCTTACGGTGCATTTATGGTGGCTAACTTATTAGCGCATAGCGACTTGTTTAAGGCTGGTATTGCCCGAAGTGGTGCGTATAACCGCACATTAACACCGTTTGGTTTTCAAGGTGAAGAACGTGACTTTTGGCAAGCACAAAGTGTGTACGCAAACATGTCGCCGTTTTTCCATGCTGAGAAGATTAACGAACCTATGTTAATGATCCACGGTCAAGAAGATCCTAATTCGGGAACTTTCCCAATGCAAAGTGAGCGTATGTATGCTGCACTTAAAGGCTTGGGTAAAGAAGCGCGTTTAGTGATGCTTCCTTATGAGGCTCATGGCTACCGTGCCCGTAAAAGCTTATTACATGTACTGTGGGAGCAAGAGCAGTGGCTTGATAAGTACTTGCTAAGTGATAACGTTGAACCAGTTGATATGGAAGAACAACCGATTCAATAGTGTATTATGCCGTGAGATCAAGAAGATCCACTCTTAATCTCACGGCACTTTCCCAATGCAAAGTGAACGTATGTATGCTGCACTTAAAGGCTTGGGTAAAGAAGCGCGTTTAGTGATGCTTCCTTACGAAGCCCACGGCTACCGTGCCCGTAAAAGCTTATTACATGTACTGTGGGAGCAAGAGCAGTGGCTTGATAAGTATTTGCTTTTAGATAAAGAAGCAGATACTGAAACCACCGAAACGGTTGCAGACGAAAACGTAAATTAATGTACTAAGAGTTTCGAGCTCGAGGTTCGGGTTTCGAGGTGCGGCAGCGCGAAATACTGCGCTGCTAACTTGGGCTAAGCTCGGTGCTCTTAGCCCGACTCTCGATGCTGTTATTTCTAATTTACCGATAGCTATTTTTCCTTTACCCTTTCATTCAAAATTAACACCATTTTATTAACCTATTGCGAGCTTTAAATGATTGATGTAGCTGCACTTGCGGTATTTATTCCTACCTTCTTTTTTGTGTCTATTACGCCGGGTATGTGTATGACACTGGCCATGACTTTAGGCATGAGTATAGGCGTGCGCCGAACTTTATGGATGATGATTGGCGAGTTGCTAGGTGTCGCTAGTGTTGCGGTAGCCGCAGTATTAGGTGTTGCCAGTGTTATGCTTAATTATCCCAGTGCATTTGATATTTTAAAATGGCTAGGTGGCGCTTATTTAATCTACATTGGCATTAATATGTGGCGTGCAAAAGGAAAAATGTCGGTTGATACGCATAACACAACAGCCGTGAGCCGATATTCATTATTTTCGCAGGGGTTTGTAACCGCCATTGCCAACCCTAAGGGATGGGCGTTTATGATTTCCTTATTACCTCCTTTTATTAATGTGCAATACAGTGTTGCGCCCCAGTTAGCGGTGCTGGTGGCCATTATTTTGCTCTCAGAGTTTATCTGTATGATGATTTACGCAACAGGTGGTAAAAGCCTGCGGTTATTTTTAACTAAAGGCAATAACATCAAGTGGATGAACCGAATTGCGGGGAGTTTAATGGTGCTAGTAGGAGTTTGGCTTGCAATTAGTTAACTATAAACAAGCCTTAACCTGAACTTAGGTTATTTAAATAGCTGAAAATGATGCGTTAAGTGCTTTAATTGCAGCTTTTGTTTTTGCTGCTAACGTGTCGCGTGCAGGCGTTAGAGCAAATACATCGTAATGGGGAAGCTGCCAATCAGTGCATATTTCTAAAAGTTCTCCTGTAGCTAAAAAATTACGTACTTCAGGCTCTGGCAAAATAGCATAGCCTAACTCGTCGAGAACAAATTGAATCACAGTTTGCATATTATTAATGGCAATACGTGCTTTTGGTAGTGTTGTGCTTACACCGCGAGTAAGGTGTGTAAGCGTCGGATCAACAGCTATATGCGCAATGCGGTTATGCGCTTTTAGGTCATCCAGTGTGATTTTTGGTTGCTGTGCTAGTGCATGATTTTTATGAACACACAGTATTAATGGCCAACTAGCGAGCTGGCGTGCAATTAAGTTTGAGTCTTCGAGAGGGCCAATCGCCAACACCAAATCAATACCTGCTCTGATCATATCAATCGGCTCGTCAGAAAGCGTTAAGTGCACATCTATATCACTAAATTGGCTAATTAAATGCTTTATAGGCTCGCTTAGTAACCCACCTCCAAAACCAACAGGGGCTGCTAGTTTTAATTGCCCACTTGGACAATTTTGTAAATGCTGTAATTGTTCTGATGTAGCTGTTGCAACGGCAAGCATTTGTAAACAACTTTGATAATACAGTTCACCCGCCTCGGTAAGCGTTAATTCTCGAGGGCTGCGATTAAATAAACTCAAACCTACATCTTGCTCTATTTGTTTTATTTGCTGGCTAATTGCAGAGGTTGTCATTAAAAGGTCAGCGGCAGCTTTACTCATACTTCCCGTTTGCACAGTGCGAACAAATATATTCAGGGTTTTAGTTAACTTATCACTCATGCCGTTAAGCCTTACTTAAATTAGCTTTAATAAAAATAGCGTTGAGAAGAAGGGAACTTCTCACTATTATCACAAACGCTAATTATTATCATTTACATGCTAAATGTCACGGAGAAATATCATGAACACGGTAAGTTGTAAGTTAAGGCCGGTAACTGCATTTATTTTAAGTACTTTTGCAATTACTAACCCTGCTTTTGCTGATGAAAAAAAACAAGATATGGAAGTAATGGTTGTCACTGCTTCTGGCTACGAACAAATGCTCAAAGAGGCACCTGCAAGTATTAGTGTTATCGACAGAGCGCAGCTAGAAAAACGCTTTTATCGTGACTTAACCGACGCAATGGCTGATATTCCGGGTGTAATAGTGACTGGCGGGGGTGACAGAAAAGATATTAGCTTGCGTGGTATGGCAAGCCAATACACGCTTATTTTAATTGATGGACAACGCCAAAGCTCAAGAGAAACACGACCTAATAGTGATGGCCCAGGCGTAGAAGGTGCTTGGACGCCGCCAATTTCAGCGATTGAACGTATTGAAGTAATACGTGGCCCTATGTCGTCGTTGTATGGCTCTGATGCTATTGGTGGTGTGATCAACATTATTACCCGTAAAGCGCCAGAGCAGTGGTATGGAGAACTGCGTTTAGACAGTACCATTCAAGAGCAAAGCCAGTCAGGTGATATAAACCAAGCCAGCTTTTTCACTTCTGGTGGCATTATTCCAGATCTATTGGGCGTGCAATTATACGGTCAATTTTCAAAGCGAAATGAAGATGATTTTACTGCAGGATTTCGAGGCAAAGAGCAAAGTAACGTAAAAGCTAAGTTCACATTAACACCTAATGATAATCACGAATTAATGTTTGAACTTGGCTTGGCAAAACAAACATTAGATGAAACTCTCGGCAAAACAGTTGCCGCGCTTGCCCCAGGTGAAAGCTGTGGTCGATACGGCTGCCCTGAATCAGCAACTACTGAGTATGAACAACAAACATACTCTATGTCACACAACGGTTTTTATGACTTTGGCTCGTCGCGTAGTTACATCAAATACGATAAGTTTGATAATAACTCACGTGAAATGTTTGTTGAAAATACCGACATTCAAACGACATGGAGTTTACCGCTATTTAATGATCATAACTCTACGTTTGGTGCTACCTATCTAAAAGAGTCATTGGATGATTATACAAGTAATGAAATTAGCGACTTAACTCATGTAGAAAACGAGCAATGGTCTGTTTTTGGTGAAAATGAGTGGGCAGCAACGGATGACTTTAAGCTTACCGCAGGCCTGCGTTACGATCATGATGGTAATTTTGCCGGTCATTGGAGTCCACGTTTATACGGTGTTTATAGCGCATCTAAAGCGATCACCATCAAAGGCGGCATATCAACGGGTTTCCGTGCGCCAAATATTCGCCAATCTACTGCGCAGTGGGGACAAGTGAGTCGTGGCGGTAATATTTATGGTAACCCTGACTTAAAGCCTGAGCAATCAGTGAACTATGAAATGGGTGTTTACTATGACTCTGGACGCGATTTAAGTATATCGACAACCGTTTTTTATAATGAATTTGATGACAAAATAACTCGTATAGCATGCCCATTAACGCAGTGCACAGATGGCCCAAATCAGTTCGGCTCCATGCCAACTACGTACATTAATGTGGATGAAGCCATAACCCAAGGTGTTGAGCTATCAGTAGATTACGATATTTCAACTGAGGTTGATGTGAGTGCCAGTTATACCTACACCGACTCAGAGCAAAAAACCGGTGAATATAAGGGGAACCCACTTAATCAGCTACCAAAACATAGTTTACAAACGTCTTTAAATTGGCGTCCAACAGATAAGTTAGGCGGATGGTTACGCGTGCAATATCGTGGAGAAGAAAGCCAGCCAACGACAGGGCCTTCACAAAGCAGTTTAATTGCTCCAAATTATACCATTGCCAATTTAGGTGCTAATTATCAGCTAAGTGACAGCGTTAAACTCGGTGCTGGAATTTACAACTTGCTTGATAAAGAGATCACAGAGCAAGAGTATGGTTATGTTGAAGATGGTCGCCGTTATTGGGCGTCTTTAGTGTGGCAGTTCTAAACACTTTTTAATAATACAAAGTAAACGAGTACGCTAAACCGTACTCGTTTTTTGGTTTTATCTCGGTTCTTGTTCAATAATGTTTAAAAAGCACAAAAGGCGGTTGGCTTTTTCTGTGTAGTCGCTTATTCTAGCTGCGTAATTTAGTCATTAAATGTAACTTTAAAGTTTACTAATAATTTATAACTTTCTTCAATCCCCAAAGGTATGCCTCGTTTGAACTACATAGCAAAACAAAAAGCCAACCCTGTATTTTTAGTAGGTGTCGTTTGAAAATACCTAAACGCTTACAGCCATTAGTTGATGATGGTTTTATTGATGAAGTGATCAGCCGTTTGATGAGCGGTAAAGAGGCCGATGTATTTGTAGTCGCCTGCGGCGATGATATTCGCTGCGCTAAAGTATACAAAGATGCCAGTAAACGCAGTTTTAAAAAAGCTGCACAGTACCAAGAAGGGCGAAAAGTACGTGGTGGCCGCCAAGCACGTGCTATGGGTAAACGTTCAAGCTACGGCCGCCAATTAGAAGAAGAAATTTGGCAAAATGCCGAGGTTGACGCGCTGTCGCGTTTATCCTCAGCAGGTGTTCGGGTACCGCAAACTTACGGCTGCATTGATGGCGTATTGCTAATGGAACTTGTAAGCGATGATGAAGGCGATGTTGCACCACAACTTGGCGCGGTTGATTTAACTGAACAACAAGCCATTGAACAACATACATTAATGATGCACTACATCAAACTAATGCTGTGCGCTGGGATTATTCACGGTGACTTATCTGAATTTAACGTACTTGTAGATAGCAACGGCCCAGTAATTATTGATTTACCCCAAGCGGTTAACGCCTCTGCTAATAATAGCGCCGAAGCCATGTTTGCCCGCGACGTTAATAATATGCGCCGCTATTATGGCCAATTTGCACCGGCGTTATTACACACGCAATACGCCAAAGAAATGTGGGCACTGTTTGCAGATGCTAACTTAACCCCGCACTCAAAACTCAGTGGCGAATTTGAAGACGACACCGAAGCTGCAGATGTAGACTCAGTACTTGACGAAATTCAAGCCGCCTTTGATGAAGAGCAAGAACGTAAAGAACGCATCCGCGACGCCGACGAGCAATAATCTTTAATTTACGTGCTGAGTTTTGCTTATAGTTTTGACTATTGGAGCAAAACTTAGCATGTAGGTATGAGCCATAAGGGATGAGTTTAGCTCGTCACTGCAAAATCTAAGTTAGTTCTGTCATTACTATCAACGGGAACCGACAGGTGTGCATTTAACTAAAAGCAGCTTGAGACTATCCATTAATTAAATGCCATTGAGTCTGCAAACACATTTTCATTATCAGTGTAATAGTTGATAAATTCTTCCTCATTAAAATCACATTTATAAAAAAAAGACGTTGTGACGGTCTTTTTATTATTTATGGTTATTTCGAATTCAGCCTGTGATGCTTTATTAAATAAAACACTACACTTAGTATTTAAGCCTAACGAATAAACTTTCCCATCAATTTCGATACTGTTGTTGCCTAAAGTAATTTCATTGGGAGTTGTTAATAAATGCAAAAAGTAATAGAGCCCTGTTAAATAGAAAAAAGGAGAAACAAACAAAGCAGCCTTTATCTTTACAGACTCAGAGTCATGTAAGTAATAGGTAGAGATCATGGATATTATTGAGAACAAAACAACCATAACAAAATTTGGAGAGAGCCAGTTTTTGGTAAATTTAAATATCATCTTCGATCGCAGAGGTAAGAGTGACGGTCGACTCAATAATTTAAGCTAACAGAAACTAAGGTTCTAAATTTGTGGCCTATCTTATTAAATTAACAATGGTATTTCTACATTTAAGCGCCTGAAAAAATATGCACTTCGCCCATTCCCTTGTGTTTACCTGCCAATCTTTTTGGCCAGGTTATTATGGTATCGTACAAAGCCCACCTTGTCGTATTTTCGACAACCTTTTAAGCATAAACGAGAGAGTCCTGAATAACTAAAGTTGACACTTTTGCGAAGTTAGACAAAGAGCGAGAAGCTGTTAGTCAGAGTTTTTCTGTGTGACGTGAAGTTTTGCTCGCTTGACTATCAGCTTGTTGGCGGTTTTTTCAATCTATTCTTAAAAGTTTTTTTGTTGTTATTTTTGAGTAGTTATCGTTTAATAACATGATGTTTTTTAAAGATAACTATTAGCGAATCTTCACCTCTTTAGTGAAAGCTAATGTCGGACCACACATAAGGAAATAGGTATAAAATGGACACTACAATACGAAAAGCTGAATCAACCGATATCGCTGCAATAAAAATGCTGTGGCAGTTTTACCAATATCATCAGAGTATATTTGACTTAGAAGATGTTGGTTTAGATGGTTGCTATGATATTGATGAAGAATATTTAGAATGTGTAGTGCGTGGTGAGGAAGACTGCATTATTTATCTTGTACTCGTTTCTAACCAAATTGCTGGTTTTGCTACCGTAGAACCAACTGAGATCGTTGGCAAAGAAATACCTGAGTTGGCTGATATTTTTATTCTACCCAAATATCGAAAACAGGGCATTGCCAAATTTGTTATTCAAAACTTGATGCCTGTTGAAACAAATCAGTGGCATGTAGCAGTTCATTTAAATGATAGTTCAGCGTTGAAATTTTGGAATAGTTTGTTTGCTAAATTAAACGTTCTGCGTGTTGATAAAGTTGATCCTCCTGAAACAGAAGGCTACCACGAGTTTGTTATCACAAATAACTAGCAAGATTACAACGTCTTCTGCGCTTAAGTAAAATTTGGTAAAGAGCGAAAACCAGCCATTGAGATTGGCTAAATATCGTCGTTAATTGATTGGTTAAACTGCTCTTTGCGCATATATTCATGAAAATGAGCGCTGCGCGCATATTGTTCCATTTAACTTTGCTTTAAGATAATAAAAAACTATGTGATAGTAATATCTTAGGGAATTTGTTAAAACTACATAAAGTAGGTAAATGAGCGTTATAACGGCAGAAATATGCGCGATGAGCGCACTATTAAATTGTTATGTTTACTCAATATTTTGGGTGTTTACTTAAAGGAAGTTATAAATGTTTGATACAGGACATATGAATTTTTTCAGTGTAGATCACTGTGGTTTATATAAAGTAGGAAAAGATGACACTCATGGTTGTGAACTAGGTGAAACTTTTGATCTAATTCTTGATTGGGTAAAAGGGCGACCTTTATCTTTGACAATACCTTGGGATCCAGATAAAGCTAGAAATAATAAATCTAAATCCTATTGCAAAGATATCCATAAAGACCCCGAAACAGGAGATTTCATAGTCGTTCTTTGGAAATCAGATACTGACAATGCCGGGACTCTTTGGGGAGCTAGTGAAGATAAGGAAACAGGTTCTAAGGAAGTAGTTAAATATACCAATACCTATAAAGGCAATAAAGTAATATGGGGTCGTCCTTGTTATTACTGGGTTATGCCTAGATTTAATGCTGTTATTTCTATTAAGTTTGATCATTAGGTTTGTGATGCTCAACTATTTGAAGATTATGTAATCGGGTGCATTAACAATAGGGTTAAACACCCGAATAGAAAAAAAGACTATACCGACCATGGTTATGTTCGAATTTCTTATAGTGACGGAGAAAATACAAACAGATATCAATACCGATTTGGTATAAGTTTAAAAAGCCTTAATACTTCAAACTCTCAACTAAATGATTTAGCTAAAAAAGTAACACATATTATTCGCAGAGAAAGTATTTTAGTAGACGCTAAAGATGCAAGAGCTGAGTGGGTAAAGAAATTTAGTGAATTAGTACCGTACGTTTCAACAAAACCTAAAGCAAAAAAACGCAAAATAGAAGTTAAAGCTGAAGCAAAACCTACAAGTAAAGAAATTAAAGATATTATTGAAAAGAATGCCCAAGAAAACAGAAAAAGTCATGAGTGGGATAATGTTGGTTTTGCGACAGAGAATGGTGTTACTTGGGTAGATAAATACAGACTTAAAGACATTATTCATGTTGATGGAAATGGTGAAGAGTATTTATCAGCAGAGGAGCTATTTAACTCTATCAAGCAAAACATGCCTCGTTACATAGCTCCGTTGCAAAGAGAGATCGATGCTAATAATAATATTGAAGCAACTGAAGAATCAGGTGCTGAGGAAGCTAATATAGCTGTTGAGGCCTGATATGTTTAAATATATTGGTGGTTATAGCTTACTATTTTTTGGGGCTACATTTTTATATCTTAAATGTAATTTAAATATAAGCTACGGAAGCTATAAAGATTTTTTATTAGTTCTTTTGAATGTTTCAAGTATGGTTTTTACTTTAATGGGAATATGGATTGCATTTTTATATCCTAATGCATTAAAGCGAATAGTAAACCCGAAGGTTGTTGAAAATGTTGATTTTTCAGAATCTCTAAGTGAAACCAGAAGATTAGAATCAATAGTTGGCAGTGTTCTGAAATCGGCAATGGTTGTAGTTTCTATTGTTGCTATATTCTTGATGAAATTATTAGTACCTTCTTTTAGTGCATATGCAAATAACATTCAAATTTTTGAAGCAATTGCGGTAGCGCTTGTACTAGTGCTAACTTTATTACAATTAGAGTCAGTATTTCACGTAGTTAAAAGCAATGTAATGTTTATTAATGACTTACATAGAAAGCGAGAAGATAAAGAAGCTGATCATGACGTTTAGTAAACATAACAAGTTGCTTAAACGGAAAAATAACAGTTGGCCATCGCTTCGCGATTATAGCCAACCATTATTTTCCGCTTAGCAAGGCGTTATGTGGCGTATGAGCCAATTCATTCAGCATTTAATGAAAGATTAAAATGACAAAGAAAGTATTTATAAGTTACAGCTGGGATAACGAATCCCATCAAAACTGGGTAGTTGAACTTGCTAATAGTTTGCGTAAAAGTGGCATTGATGCAAATGTTGATGTTTTCTACGTTCATGGTGAGACTACAAATTTAAACAAAATGATGGTGAAAGAAATCTCCACCAGTGACCATGTGATTGTAGTTCTTACGGAAGAATACAAGAACAAAGTAGTGAATTGGAACGGTGGAGTGGGTTTTGAAAGTGAATTATTGCTACCTGCTCTTTCTGGGCAGGTGGATAACAATAAGCTCATTTTTATAATGAGGCATAAAGGAGACTATCAAGTAGTTTTTCCTCCTCAATACACAGGGTATTATGCTATCGACTTTTCCGATGAAAGTAGGTTTCCATTAAAGCTAAAAGAATTGTTACATCGAATCTATCAAGAGCCTTTTTATCGCAAAGAAGAGCTTGGGATTAAGCCTGAACTTGCACCTATAAATTCATTAAATCAGAATTTCGAGGATCAACCTAAAGCTCATGGGCCTGGAAGCGATGTAGTCGTAATCGATAATGTGCAAGATCTGCTTAGAAGCATTTCATCGAATAAAAAGCTTTTTCTAAAGCAAGGTGTCTATAACATTTCAAATGCACTTGATGTGTCCAATAATAATCTCTATTGGGAGGATAGCTTTGACGGTCTCTATCCGATTATAAGTAATATTAAGGACCTTAGCATTGATGCAGAAGTTGGTACTTTTATACTCATAGAGCCAAGATATGCTTTTGTTTTTGAATTCGTGAATTGCCAAAATATCAGGATATCAAATTTAACACTTGGGCATACGGAATCAGGATATTGCGTGGGTGGTGTTTTGAGCTTTAAAGATGCAAGCAACATTGAAATTTATGATTCAGTGTTGTTTGGTTGCGGAACGATAGGATTAGATCTACATAATGTTGATGGATTTAAATTTGATGATTCCACAATAAAAGAGTGCACTTATTCAATCATGCACATTAGAGATAGCAAAAATATATTTTTTTCCAATTCAGTTTTTAAAGACACTGAGCAGTTTGACTTAATTGAAATTGAAAATTCTACAATTATTGAGATCAGCAATGGAGTGATTTCTAACAACTCAACAAGTGACTTTATGCCACATCTATTCAAAATTGTTGGTGATTGCTCAGATGTAAGGGTTATCGATACAGATATAAAATATAACGAAATATCTAAGTTGGTTAATGATAAATCTGCGGTTGAATTTATAGGATGTAATTTCAATGGAAACGAATTTGACTGCGATCCCACATAACAATTCAATGAACTGCGCGCCTCTGGCGCCGGACGCGCTAAAGCGCGCCGGTTATTGAGGCGTTATGTGCCAGTGCGTAAATAACCTAAAGTTGCCCTTCAATCAAAAATTAACAGAGAAATAAATAATGTCAGGGAATAACACAACAAGGAAGTTAATTGAAAATGCTTTTGAGTCCGAGCTTAAAGAAATAACCAACAGATTAATCAAGACTTGCGACCCATTATTATATTTATCAGAAGCTGTTGAATCAGCTTATAAATCTGGGAATTTTCCTTTAGGTGAGCTGTTACGTTGTGGAAATGAAATTATTTCAGAGAGGCTATTACAAAACTCTAAATCACTTAAAAGCTCTGGAAAAAAAACAGAACTTAATTTGGTTTTTACAGACTTATTACTTGGAGCAAACTATTGGGCTATTAGGGATAAAGTGTTTTATTCTTATGCAAACCCCGACTCAATAACATGGAAAAAAACTGAAAATAATATTTGTATTGAAATAAATGACGATTCAATATTTCGTCAGCTTGTTTCAGAAAAACAAACATTTAGACTTAATTCTATTTCCTTAAAAAACAAAAAACATTCTTTTTCAAATGCAATTGATCTACTGAAAAACACTAAACCGTTTGATTTTTCGGATCAAAAAGTCTTGGATGCTGCAGAGTCCATTCAATCAGAACTAGAATGGAAAATTAGTTATTTTTTCTCGTATGTACCTGAAGATAGTTTAATTGAAATTAGAGGGTATTTGTATTCTGAATTTATAAGTGTCTATAAAGTCATTATGTTTTATGCCCTGTATGAAAGGCATTACTCAATGGCTAATAGTATATCAAGTGTTATAACATACTCCGAAGATGAAATAAGTAATGCAATCCAACAACAAACACCTGAGCTATCAATTGAAAAAATAAAAAAGATAATTGCAGATATCTCATTATCATCTCGTTCAACGCTAATCTTTTTAAAAAAAGAGTCTAAATATTACTTATCAGCATTTTCATTCACACTGGTAGATGTAATTAGTAACTTTTTACGGTTACATGCTAGATGTGAACCAGACCACTTCTCATCTAACATTGCAAAAATTATCGGTAACGGTTTGGTTTTAAAGATTAAAAAGTCTTTTGAACAACATAAAAATTACAGAGTGCTTTGTGATGTCAAACTAAATAAATTTGATGAGAAATTACCTGATATCGATGTGTTGGCAATATCTTATGAGCCTTCGCTAGGGTTTCACCTATTTATAGGAGAGGTGAAAAATAATCTACCAGCTGTATGGGCTAAAGACTACCTAAAGGCCACTTCCAAAAATGGTTTCATTACAAAAGCTATTTCACAAACAAATATAATAAATGAGTTTTTGAGTACAGACCAAGGTGAG
>NZ_JASDDF010000032.1:0-60514 GCF_030407535.1 Pseudoalteromonas sp. APC 3224
TAAGCTTGGCTGTTAGAACTCAATCTGTACGAGTGCCCACACAGATGATTGCTTTATATTGTTAAAGAACGTTGCGACGTTGTCGCTAGGGATGCGTATAATACATCCTTTATTTTTCGAGTCAATACTTAATTTCAAACTTTCTTACGATGATTTAAACTCAAGTTTTATTTAACTCTCTGAGCAGTTCGTGCCTCGCTATGCGTTGGCGTTCCCCGTCTCAGTGGGGTCGCATTATAGGGAGAACAGATTTTTACGCAAGTACTTTTTTAAAGAAAAACTAAAAAAACACACTGTTCGGTTAGTAACTGAGCGAAAGCAGGTGAAACTGGTAGTTTTATAATCAATATAGGCTTTGCTGGCACTAAAATAAGCGCTACTGTTACACTAATACTCTTAATATGTTTAATTTAAAGGTGCATGTATGGCAATACGTTCTTATAAAGGAATCACTCCTGCGTTTAATGAATCTGTTTATGTAGACGAGTCGTCTGTATTAGTCGGTGATATCACTATAGGTGATGATAGCAGTGTATGGCCGTTAGTTGCTGCCCGCGGTGATGTTAACCATATTCGTATTGGTCAGCGTACTAATATACAAGATGGCAGCGTTTTACACTTATCAAGAGCAACAAAGAATAATCCAGACGGCTACCCACTTATTATTGGTGATGATGTAACCGTTGGTCATAAGGTAATGCTACATGGCTGCGTATTAGGTAATCGTATACTCGTGGGTATGGGCGCTATTATTATGGATAATGTGATTGTAGAAGATGAGGTTATTATTGGTGGCGGTGCTTTAGTACCCCCTAATAAGCGTTTAGAGTCTGGTTTTTTATATGTAGGTAGCCCAGCAAAACAAGCTCGCCCATTAACAGAGCAAGAGCTGAGCTTTTTAAAAGTGTCTGCTGATAATTACGTGCAGCTTAAAGATGAATACTTAGCTGAAGACGCTAGTTAATTTAACTAACTAAACTCACTTCTATTTGACCTGCCGAGTTATAGCATTCATCTTCGATAAGCTGCTCGGCACGTTCTTCATAATCAAAACGGTATTGCTCAAAATAACGCGTTGCATGACTCTCATCGGCTAAATTTAAACTACTGACAGCAATCACACACTCAACTAGCATGCCATTTACTTGTGCAAAAAAAACTAATTGATGAGTTGGCTCTCTAAATTCGAGTCGATCTATAAACTGTATTGCTTGATTCATTTAAGCACTCCCTGCTTTAGTGCAGTAATAACAGGAACAATCTCAGGCATTTTATTTCGCCATACATAATAAGCTTGGGCGGCTTGCCCTACTAGCATACCACTACCATCTAATAGCTTAGCTGCTTTATTGTGTTCGCTGACCCAATTCATGAATAGCGTATTTTGCGTGGCGTAAAACATATCATAAGCCATTTCACATGTGCTTAAGTGCTTTTCGCTTAACGCAGGTAATTCGTTATTCATGCTGCTCGAGGTTGAGTTAATAACTAAATGATAATCAGTAAAAGGAAGGTCGTCAAAACCATATCCCGAAACATTGCCATGCCCAGTAAAGAGCTTTGCCAATGTTTGGGCTTTGTGTACTGTGCGATTAACAATAACTATCTCTGCGGGATTTTGCTCTAGTAAAGGTAAGATCACTCCTCGAGCAGCGCCACCCGCACCAATGATCAACAGGCGTTTACCTGTTATCGTTATTTTATTGGTCAGTAAGTCGTTAACAAAACCAGTGCCATCAGTGTTATCACCGAGTAAACTGCCATCATCGCGCTTTTTAAGGGTGTTCACTGCGCCTGCCAGTTTAGCAACTGGGGTGAGTTCATCGGCTAAAGCAAAAGCCTGCTCTTTAAAAGGAACAGTGACATTGGCGCCTTTTCCCCCTTGCTCAAAAAAAGCAGCGACTGTTTTTTCAAATCCATCGATAGGTGCTAATATTGCGCGATAGTCGATTTGCTCTCCCAATGATTTTGCAAACTGCTGATGAATAATGGGAGATTTTGAATGTTTGATTGGATTTCCAAAAACCGCATATTTGTCCATTTTAAACAACCTCTTCGCAGTTTTAGTACTGCCTATTAACGATGATAAATTTATGATTAAAAGACTCTTTTCAAGATCAAAGCCGTCTACAACTACGCAAGCACCTACGCCAGATAAAACCCCGTATGAAATCATTGGTGGAGAAGCCCCCACGCGTGCAATTGCCAATAGATTCTACGATATAATGGCCAGTGATGAATACGCTAAACCGTTATATGATATGCATCCTCAACCATTAGACAGAATTCGCCAAGTATTTTTTGAGTTTTTATCCGGTTGGCTTGGTGGGCCTGACCTATTTGTAGAAAAACACGGCCACCCGATGCTGCGTAAACGTCATATGCCGTTCCCTATTGATCAAGACTTACGTGATCAGTGGATGTATTGCATGAATAAGACCTTAGATATAGAAATAGATAACCCTGTGTTACGCGAAGGCTTACGTCAGTCACTGGCTCAGCTTGCCAGCCATATGATTAACCAGCATTAACCTACCTCGTTCTTTAATTGGGGATTATTTGCGCTAAGTCAAAACCCGCTTTTCTAAAATATAGATAATACCCTATCAAATAATTAGAAAAGCGTGGCACGTGTGAAATCAATCCAACATAAAATTTATGCTTTATTAGCTCTAACTGGCGTTATTGTATTGATAGCCAGTATTTTTAGTAGTGCTAGCCAACAACGCACGCTCGCCCAGGATACGGTGGCAGAAAACATTAAGCTGCTTGCCGATAATTATTTTGATTCAATAAACACCATGATGCTAACCGGTACTATGGCTAATCGAGAATTATTGAGCCAAAAGTTACGCAAACATCCTAATATAGAAGATGCTCATATTATTCGCTCAGATATAGTTAATAATCTGTATGGTTCCGGAAATAAAAACCAAACAGCAAGTAATAACAACGAACTCGAAGCACTAAAGGGTAAAGAAAGCTTATTTATAGAGCAAAACACCGATAGCCGCAGTATGACCTACCTACGTCCTATGTATGCTAGCTCTGATTATAAAGGTACTAACTGTTTAGGCTGCCACCAAGCGCAAGAAGGCGATGTACTAGGCGTGGTAAAAATTAGTTATTCCTTAGCTGATATTGATAATGAGGTAACTTACAACACCTTAGTAACCACCAGCCTACTTTCTACTATTTTTATTATTGCCTTTGTGCTGCTAGGTATAGTGTTTAGAAAAATATTTATAGTGCGCCTTAAAAAGCTCGGCCATGCAATGCACTTAGCTACTACCAATAAAGATTTAACCTTACGCATTGAAGATAACGCCGAAGATGAACTCGGCTGGCTTGCCACCAGCTTTAACCAAATGATTGCTACGTTTAAAGATAACATTGCACAGGTATCTCACTCTTCAAAAGTGCTTATTCATTCAGCAGAGAAAATTTATACCTCGGCCGATACCACCGAACGCGCTATTTTAGAACAAAAGAAAAGTACCGACTCGGTAGCCGCAGCAATTAATGAACTAGAAAGCTCATCCAATGAAGTAAGAAACACCACCCATTTTGCTCAAGAAAAATCTGAGAACAGTAATGAACTAGCACAACAAAGCATGCAGGTTGCAGAGCAAACCGAACTCAGTATTAATCAATTAGCAGAAGATGTACGCCAAGCGGCAGATCAAGTAAGACAGCTGCAAGAGCAAACGCTTGAAGTGGGAAAAGTACTTGAGGTGATCAGCAGTATCGCCGAGCAAACAAATTTATTAGCGCTTAATGCTGCCATTGAAGCTGCCCGTGCAGGTGAAGCTGGCCGAGGCTTTGCCGTTGTTGCTGATGAAGTACGTACTTTAGCAACTCGAACTCATGCATCTACTGATGAAATACGTCGCACCATTGATAAGCTGCAGTCAGAAGCCGCGCAAACCGTTAAAACCATGGGGGAGTCCTGTGCAGAGGCAGACGAAAGAGCGCAACAAGTACAGCAAGTTGCACAAGCTTTAAAAGATATTTCAGGGCAAATGAATGAAATAAATGAGCTCAATATACAAATAGCCGATGCAACAGAGCAACAAAACCAAGCTGCTGAAGAAATAAATATAAGTGTTGTTGGTATTAGCGATAACGCCGAGCAATCATTAGTGGATGCCGATGAAAATCAAAAAGTCAGTGAAGAGTTACTCAACTTAGCTCGCTCGTTAGATGAGCAGGTACGCAGTTTTAAACTTAAGCGATAATTTTAAAAGCCAGTCAATAAGCCGTTTATTGACTGGCATATCATTCTTAGCCCAGTGCTAACCAATCTCGAGGCTTTAAGAAATCTTTATATAGTAATGCCTCTGCGCTGTCTTCGGCTGGGGTATAGTTATACTCCCAACGGGCTAAAGGTGGCATCGACATTAAAATAGATTCCGTACGGCCACCGCTTTGTAAACCAAACAATGTGCCACGGTCCCAGACTAAATTAAACTCAACATAACGACCACGGCGGTATAATTGGAAGTCGCGCTGCTGCTCGGTGTACTCATCGTTTTTACGACGTTCAATAATAGGAACGTAAGCATCTAAAAAGCCATTACCCACCGATTGCATAAATGCAAAGCTTTGCTCAAAACCTAACTCATTTAAATCGTCAAAAAATAAGCCGCCTACGCCGCGGGTTTCATCACGATGTTTTAAATAAAAGTATTCGTCACACCATTTTTTATATTTTGGATAAACATCATCGCCAAATGGCTGACACACATCGTGCGCAACTTGGTGCCAATGCACTACATCTTCAAGTACAGGGTAAAACGGGGTTAAATCAAAACCACCACCAAACCACCAAATCGGTTCTTCACCTTCTTTTTCGGCAATAAAAAAGCGTACATTGGCATGGCTTGTTGGTATATGTGGGTTTTTAGGGTGAATCACTAACGATACACCACACGCATGAAAACTACGTCCTGCAAGTTCAGGCCTATGTGCAGTGGCAGAGCCCGGCATAGAGGCACCAAATACATGAGAGTAATTAACTCCGCCTTGCTCAATCACATTACCATTGGTGATAACGCGAGTACGACCACCGCCGCCCTCTTCTCGCTGCCAGCTGTCTTCAACAAATTGTGCTTTCCCATCTGCTGCTTCTAAGCCTTGGCAAATGGTATCTTGCAAAGCCATAAAGTAGGCTTTTACTTGTTTTAATAATTCGCTTTGCATAGTTAACCTCTGAATATATTGCCTGTTGTGGCATCTTTAATGGTGCTTGGTTGTGTATTACCACCTAATGGTTCATCAACATAAAAACTAACCTGATCTGCAAACTGCTGCTGCGCCTCAACAATACTTGTTACCGTTGCTTGACCAGTTAAATTTGCACTTGTTGATACCAATGGTTTACCAAACTCTTGGCATAAACGTTTAACTGTAGGATGGTTAGTTACTCTCACTGCAATAGTATCAAATTGCCCTGTTAACCACTTCGGCGTGGTTTTAGCAGCAGGCATGACCCAGGTAATAGCACCAGGCCAACTTGAAAAAATATCAGCGCGTTTGTCCATGGGCAACTTAGCGTCATCCACGTACTTTAATAATTGCCCGTAATTGTCAGCAATTAAAATAAGCCCTTTTTCAACTGGGCGTTGTTTAATATCAAGTAAACGCTCCACCGCTTGTTGATTATCAGGATCGCAACCTAAGCCATAAACAGCTTCAGTTGGGTATAAAATAACATCGCCTTGTTCTAAGCTTGTTATTGCAGCAGATAAAGAAGAAAGGTCAGACAAAATTGTCTCCAGAGATATTTATGTTATTCAGTGGCAGCAAACTTATGCATACAGCTTTTTTGTGGGCATTGTAACACAACACCACTCGCGGCTTTTTTCTCAGTAACAACTGGCCAGTCACATACAGGACACGCTTGAGCTACAGGTTTATGATTAAGCGTATATTTACAGCTTGGGTAACAGTCGCAGGAATAGAATACTTTACCAAACTTATTACTGCGTGAAACTAAATGCCCTTTTTTACATTTAGGGCAACTAATCACAGGCTCTTCACTTGGCGTATCGTCATGCTCACTGGCAATATAATGACATTCAGGGTAACCGGTACAGCCAATAAACATACCGTAGCGGCCATTTTTCACCACCAGCGGCTTGCTACACTCTGGACACTCGCTGTCCTCAAGTACTTTTATTTCATTGCTATCATGATGTGCAAGCGGACGAATAAAATCGCACTTAGGGTAACTAGCGCAGCCTAAAAAAGGCCCAGATTTACTATTACGAATGACGAGTTCTGAACCACATTGCGGGCATATATCATATTCTTTTTCTAAGGCGTGTTTATTGGCCGAGAAAAGTGAATGATCGATTTTACTCATGTAAATCCTAGTGGTTGGTGAATTTTCGCCTAATATACCCAAAACCCTTAAAGATACAAGCTATGGCAGTCGGTTTGTTAACGCTGAAAATAATAAAACACCCAATAATGGTTAATGTAACACTTCGCTAGGCTCATCAAAAATAAGATCTTCCATTTGCTCATACGCCTGCTGAGAATCAGGGGCATTAAATAACACCATCAAAATTAACCATTTTAAATCTTCTAAAGTAATGGCTGAATTATCAAGCGCCGCCAAACGATCCATCACCATTTCACGAGTGGTGCTATTAATAACGCCGGTTTGTTCAACAAACATTAAAAAGCCACGGCATTCAGTATCAAGAACTCGGCACTCGCTATCGGTAAAGATTCGCACTGCATGCTGCTCAGTGGCTAATAAATAAGGCGACTCATTACTATATTGTAATGCGGCAAGTTGATCTAACCAGTCAATGGCTTTGTTTATTTCCGGCTTGTTAAACCCAGCGCGCAGTAGCTCATCAGTAAGCTTACTTTGCTCAACAAAAACATCGCTTTCGCTGTGAACATAGTTTTCAAATAAATACATAAGAATATCAAACATATTATCCTCCAGCGCTTAATTTAATATAGCCGTCTAATACTCGCTCAATTTGATCGTCTAACTCCAAATCAAGCAATCGCGCTTGTACTTTATCAATTGGCCACTGCACTCGACGCATAATATCGTCCACACTGGTCACCTCAAACCCAATACTATTAAGTACCTCGCAATCTGAGGTTACAGCATCAGTTAACTCTTTATAGTTTAGACCAGAAGGGTATGAAAAGTTCATCTCATCAAGGATATCTGCGACGTTCTCAACCAGCTTAGCACCTTGCTTAATTAAAAAGTGGCTAGCTTGTGCAAGCGGATTTTTAATTGAACCGGGTACCGCAAAAACTTCTTTATTTTGTTCAAGCGCGTAACGTACCGTAATTAATGAGCCGCTTTTAATTTCGGCTTCAACAATTAAAACGCCTAAAGAGAGCCCTGAAATAATACGATTGCGCCGTGGAAAGTTGTGCGCATTGGCAGCCGTACCAGGCAAAAACTCACTAACCAATAAGCCTGTTGCTAATACTTGCTCTGTGAGTAACTTATGGCGTTTGGGATAGTAAATATCAACGCCTGTCCCTAGCACTGCAATGGTTTTACCATTTCCTGCCAATGCCCCTTTATGGGCAGCGCCGTCAATGCCACGCGCCATACCAGAGGTTACTGTTATGCCAGCAAGCGTTAGCTGATGCGCAAACTCAGCAGCAATTTCAAGCCCCGTAGTCGTTGCGTTTCGGCTGCCAACAATGGCTATTTGCGGCGAAGCCAGCAAGCTGATATCCCCTTTACAAAAAAGTAATAGTGGCGCACTGGCTATTTGTTTTAGCTGTTCTGGGTAGGTGGTATCAAAAATACTAATAACAACAATGTTTTGTTGGCTGATCAACTGCTCATAATGTGCAACTTGCTGCCAGTTAGTGTTAAGTAAGTTGCTAGCTTGGTGAGCCGTTAAACCAATGTTTACTAGCTCAGCGTGTGATAAAGAAAACAGCGATGCTAAACTGTATTGTTGAGACAGGGCTAAGAGCGTTTTAATCCCTAGCCCTTTGCATAAGTAAAAGGCAAGCCAATGATTTAGCTTGCCACACGATTGTTCCATGTTCCCTCCTAGAACACCGACTCGCTACTTAATGAATAACTGCTAAATCTCCAATGCGAATTGGGTGCTGATTTTTAGTGATCAGCGCATAACTAACTTTGTCATACACTTTAAAAATAATCATTTCACCAACTTTTTCAGCTGGCATTTTCCACGTTATGCTGTCTTCATCAGTTTCTGAGCCGAATAATTCGCTAGTAGCCGATACCAATTTTTCTAAACGACTTGAATCTTCGGTATAGCGCGGACCTCGAGCACCATCAATTACTTTAGGTGATTGGCGTTCAATATCAAGTACATGGCCCACTTCAACTTGTTGCTCAGAGCCTAAGTTTAGCACCACCACATCCATCGTGCTAAATTCTCTCACTTCACGAGGAGATGCAATTACATGGCCCTGCAGCGGCTGGGTAGGACGATGCATATTAAAATACACTGGCAGCATCTGCCCTTCCATGGCGGGTAATAAAAAGTCACCTTGTTTAATTTCACGTTTTACTGATTCAACCCTGACTGAGGCAGGTTCGCCATTGGCGGCATCACCAGCTCTAAAGGCCCGGGCCATACCTACATAAGATGCTCTACTCGCTAGTTCTTCACCTGTTTTAGGATCGGTGTAAGGCGCTCCTTCATGGTAAATAGCATAAGCCTGATGGCGCTTTAAATTACCTTTAACATATAGAATATGATCAATAGTTTGAGTTTTAGTATTTTCGTTTGCACCTAAAATATAGGGTTTTTCTTTTACCAAATCGCTGTTTATCGCTTGTTCAAATGACAAATACGGTTTAATCAGCGCAAGCGGTAATGTAGTGATAGCGTCTTTCCCTTTAGGAGTAATACGCCCTATAGGTGATAGCTTTCTATACGCTTTATTAATTACTAAACGCGGATTACCGTCTGTATCGTAAATTAATGCTAACGCATCGCCCGGGTAAATAAGATGAGGATTGCCTATTTGCGGATTCATTTGCCATAACTCAGGCCACAGCCACGGCTCGTTTAAATATATCGCTGAGATATCCCAAAGCGTGTCACCTTTTTTTACAACGTACTGTTTAGGCGCGTCTTTTTTTATAGTTAGTACATCTGCTAGCACAGGAAAAGTAGCACTTAATGCAAGTATTATTGCAATGAATGGAGATTTCATTGAGCTTCCTCATAGTGTTTTTTCATTATTATTAATCAAAACCTGTTAAAGGGGAACGTGAATGGCTAAAATAAGAACATACGATACCCTAAATTTAAGCATAAGTGTAAAAGGTAACTATGGCTAGGTTAGAAGTTTTAAGATTTCCAGATGAACGTTTACGTACAATCGCAAAAGAAGTAACTGTTGTTGACGACCAAGTACGTGAAATCGTCAAAGATATGCTAGAAACTATGTACGACGAAAATGGTATTGGACTTGCTGCTACGCAAGTTGATATTCACCAACGTATTGTGGTGATCGATGTATCAGAAGAACGCGATGAACCACTGGTACTTATCAATCCACAAATTATCAAAAAAGATGGCTCTACCGTGAGTGAAGAAGGCTGTTTGTCAGTTCCTCATTCGTATGCAAAAGTTGACCGTGCAGAGACTGTTACCGTGGCTGCACTCAACGAAGAAGGTAAAGAGTTTGTTCTTGATGCCGACGAATTATTAGCGATTTGTATTCAGCATGAGCTTGATCACCTTCAAGGTAAATTATTTATTGATTATTTATCTCCATTAAAGCGCCAACGCATCCGTAAAAAGCTTGAAAAAGAAGCGAAGTTTGCAGCGCAATAATAAGCACCTTAGTAAATAATTAGGAAACTCAGTGACACAACCATTACGCATTATATTTGCCGGTACGCCGGACTTTGCTGCACGCCACCTGCAAGCACTCATCAATAGTGAACACCAAATTGTGGGCGTTTACAGTCAACCAGATCGTCCAGCGGGTCGCGGAAAAAAACTAAAAGCCAGTGAAGTAAAAGCGCTTGCACTAGAACATGAGCTACCTGTTTTTCAGCCGCAATCTCTCAAAACAGATGAGGCACTTGAAGAATTAAACAGCCTCAATGCCGATATCATGATTGTGGTTGCCTACGGTTTAATTTTACCTAAAGCCATTTTAGATGCCCCGCGTTTAGGGTGTTTAAATGTGCATGGCTCTATTTTACCGCGCTGGCGTGGTGCCGCGCCTATTCAACGTGCTATTTGGGCAGGCGATCAGCAAACCGGTGTAACGATAATGCAAATGGATGAAGGGCTAGATACCGGCGATATGCTGCATATTAGCCGCTGCCCTATTGATAATACTGAAACCAGTGCCAGCTTATACACTAAGCTTGCTGAACTCGGGCCTGATGCATTAATCGATACCATAAATCGTTTAGCCAACGGGGAAATAACGCCTGAACCACAAAACGATACCGATGCCAATTACGCTAAAAAACTCTCAAAAGACGAAGCCAACATTGATTGGTCTATGGATGCCGAGCAAATCGAGCGCAACATTCGTGCCTTTAACCCATGGCCAGTATGCTTTACCCAAATGAGTGGTAATACGGTAAAAATATACCAAGCAAATGTGGTTGAACAATCAGGCGCATCTGGCACTGTCTTAGCAAGTGATAAAAACGGTATCGTTGTGGCTTGTGGTAAACACGCTTTATCTATTGGCGAATTACAACCACAAGGCAAAAAGCCAATGGCAATTAATGATTTTTTAAACGGTCGTAGCGATTGGGTCACACCCGGCACTGTATTAGGCGAAAATAATGAGTAATGTAAGCAATGTCAGAGCGCTAGCCGCTGAAACTTTATATAACGTGGTTGATAAAGGAGCATCGCTTAATCAAGAACTTCCTTTCGCTAGCCAAGGCCTATCACCTAAAGATAAAGCTTTACTGCAGCAAATTTGCTACGGAGTATTACGTTACTTACCTAGCCTAGAAAATTATTGCCAGCATCTAGTCGAGCAACCGCTTAAAGGCAAACGTCGTATTTTCCAGTTTTTATTGTATGTGGGCATTTACCAACTACAACACATGCGTGTACCGCCGCATGCAGCAATTAGCGAAACGGTTAATGCGTTACAACAACTGCGTGCTCTTGGCTTAAAAGGGCTTATTAACGCCATTTTACGAAGCTTTCAGCGTCAGCAAGTTGAGCTTGAAGAAAAAGCCAAACAAATTCCGGTATGTTTATACAACCATCCAAACTGGTTTATAAAGCAAGTAAAAGAAGCCTATCCAGATCACTGGGAAGATATTCTAGAAGCAAACCAACAGCAAGCGCCAATGTGGCTGCGAGTGAATCAATCGCAGTTTAGCACCCAAGAATATAGCGAAATGCTAACCGCTAACGATATTGAACATACTTTAAACCCTGATTTTATTGATGGCATTAAACTAAGCAAACCACGCGATGTGTTTTCACTTCCTGAGTTTGATACCGGTGCTTGTTCAGTACAAGATGCGGCAGCGCAGCTTGCAGCTCGCTACCTAGACCCACAAAATGGTGATGCAATACTTGATGCCTGTGCAGCGCCTGGTGGTAAAACCTGCCATATTTTAGAGCTTGCCGATGCAGATGTGCTCGCGCTTGATAGCGATGCCACACGATTAGAACGTGTTAAACAAAACTTAGAACGAATTGGTTTGGGAGCCGACTTACAATGTGGTGATGCATCGCAACCTCACACTTGGTGGGATGAAGATCAGTTTGATCGTATTTTGTTAGATGTACCCTGCTCTGCAACGGGCGTAATTCGTCGTCATCCAGATATAAAATGGCTACGTCGCGCATCCGACATTAACGACTTATCGACCCTACAAGGCGATATACTCGATAGCATTTGGCCATTGTTAAAACCAGGTGGCACATTAGTGTATGCAACTTGCTCGGTACTTCCTCAAGAAAACCAACAACAAGTTGCTAAGTTTTTAGCTAATAACGACGATGTGGAGCATATTCCTCTGCACAGCGAAGACACAAAAACCACACCAGGCTTACAGCTTTTGCCAGGTGAAAGTGACGGTTTTTACTACGCTAAATTAGTTAAAAAAGCCTAGTATTGCAACGCAACACATTTAACTACCTCGCTTTGAGGTAGTTATTATTTTGATGTAATTAGTATTAATAATACGGGTACATAATGAAAATAATCATACTCGGTGCTGGACAAGTTGGCGGCACACTCGCAGAAAACTTAGTGGGTGAACAAAACGAAATAACCGTAGTTGATATCGACGGTAACCGCTTGCGTGAACTGCAAGATAAATACGATTTACAAGGTGTTGCAGGCCACGGCGCCCACCCTGACGTGTTGAGTCGCGCAGGAGCTGAAGATGCCGATATGATTATCGCCGTAACCAGCTCAGATGAAGTAAACATGGTGGCATGCCAAGTTGCTTACAGTATTTTTAATACGCCAACCAAAATTGCCCGCATTCGCTCTGAGCAATATTTAAAATACCGCGAAAAACTCTTTCATAATGATGATTTACCTGTCGATCATTACATAGCCCCAGAAGCACTCGTAACTAAATATATTCGCCGTTTGATAGATTACCCTGGTGCATTGCAGGTACTACAATTTGCCGACGGCATGCTCTCTTTAGTAGCTGTAAAAGCCTACTATGGCGGTTTATTGGTAGGCTATGCCCTATCTACACTTAAGCAACATATTCCTAATGTAGAAACCCGGGTAGCCGCTATTTACCGTCAAGGCAAGGCAATAAAACCGCAGGGTACTACCGTAATAGAAGCCGACGATGAAGTATTTTTTATTGCCGCCACCAAACATATTCGTGCGGTAATGAACGAGCTACAAAAACTGGAACGCTCGTACAAAAAAATTATGATAGCCGGTGGGGGTAACATTGGTGCTGGCCTTGCTCGCTCACTAGAAAGAAACCACAGCGTTAAATTATTAGAACGCAGTAAAGAGCGCGCAGAGCAACTCTCTGAAATGCTAGACAACACCGTGGTATTTTGTGGTGATGCGTCCGATCAAGAGCTGCTCTCAGAAGAACACATTGAACAAGTTGATGTTTTTATTGCCGTTACTAACGATGATGAAGTGAATATTATGTCGGCCATGCTCGCAAAACGCATGGGGGCACAAAAAACCATGGTGCTTATTCAACGAGGTGCTTACGTTGATTTAGTACAGGGCGGCGAAATAGATATTGCTATTTCACCACAACAAGCGACTATTTCTGCGTTACTTACGCACGTGCGCCGAGGCGA
Organism: Pseudoalteromonas sp. APC 3224; assembly: GCF_030407535.1. Taxonomy (GTDB): domain Bacteria; phylum Pseudomonadota; class Gammaproteobacteria; order Enterobacterales; family Alteromonadaceae; genus Pseudoalteromonas. Next base: position 13,275 of record NZ_JASDDF010000032.1, read on the forward strand.
CATTGTAAACGTGTATTCACTGCGTAAAGGGGCTGCAGAAGCCATAGAGGCAGTTGCCCATGGTGATGAAAACACATCTAAAGTAGTGGGTCGCGCGATTGCAGATATTAAATTGCCAGCAGGTACCACAATAGGTGCAATTGTACGTAATGACGATGTACTAATTGCCCACGACGACACGATAATTCTATCAGGCGATCATGTAATTATGTTCTTAATTGATAAGAAACACATTAACGTGGTTGAAAAGTTATTCCAAGTTAGCGCAATCTTTTTATAAGTAACCCCTCCTTTTTATTCACAACGTGCTTGTAAGTAAAAAGGAGAATGCTCAAATCTAAATGAAAATCATTATCAAAAGCATTTACTAATAAAGAAAAATCCATTAGTCTCTTCTTGCTCGATTATCAAGCAGCGACATCTACTGATGTGAAAAGTTAATTTCACGTTTTTAAATAAAAATGGATTTCAAATGATACACCTACTCTCAAAGAAAAATTCTCCCGTAACTCATTACACTCTGGTTGGTCTTTTATTTTCAGCAGTTTCAACTCAAACGCTCGCCCACACTAGCAAAGATATCGAAAGGTTAACCGTTATTGGAGAGCAAGCGAACGGCTATAAAGTTAATTCCATGAGCTCTGCAACAGGTCTTGAGCTATCACATTTGCAAACACCGCAATCAACGATAGCGATAACAAGCGATTTTATGGCAGACCAACAACTAAACACCGCAATTGAAGCTATAACCAGTGTAACAGGCATAAATGCTCGAGAAGCAGATAATGGCAAGTTTTCTATTTCAGCCCGAGGTATTAGTGTCACCAGCATACTTTATGATGGCATAGCAACCACCTATGACACCCGCTTTAATTATGGAGATAACCTAACCGATACCGCAATTTATGATCGTATCGAAATAGTTAGAGGAGCAACGGGGCTAATGCTGGGCGCAGGTAACCCTTCGGCAGCAATTAATTTGATACGTAAACGTCCAACTGCAAACACTCAAATAAATCTTACTGCTTCATTAGGCTCATGGGACAACTACCGTGCGATGGTGGATGTGTCGGGAAGCATAAATAATAGCGAAAGTATAAGAGGACGGGCTGTTGTTGCTTATCAAGATAGACACTCATATCAAGATCGCTTCTCGCAAACCAGTCAAACATTGTATGGCATTATTGAGGCAGATCTTTCTAACAGTACTTTATTGACTCTTGCTGTTGATAATCAATCGACAACTCCTAAAGGAACAATGTCAGGCGGTTTGCCTATTTTTTATAGTGATGGCTCCCGCACGGCTTATGACAGAGGTGCTTCAACGGCTCAAGATTGGGCCTCTTCTCGAACCGATGCACTTAATGCGTTTATTCGTCTAGAGCATTACTTTAACGCTAACTGGCAGCTAACCGCTAATTATGTCTATGGTGATAACGACCTAGACTATGATGTGTTTTGGGTAAAAGGAGAGCCCGATCCTATAAACAACACAGGAATGAAACCCGGTTCTATAAACTATATTGATGCAAACAGAACGCAGGATACCTATGAGGTCGAACTCAATGGTCGGTTTAATTGGCTGGGCCAAAGTCACCAACTGCTATTTGGTTATAATACCCAAGAGCAACAGTTTTCTACCCCTTATTATGCTAGTCAACAAAGTGACTATATTATCGGCGATTTCACTGACTCTAGTTATAGCATTGCAAAACCAAATTGGCAGTCAGAAGCGGCTTACGGCTCTTATGGCACAACTAAACAAGATGCACTTTATGTTGCTGCACAACTAAATATAACCGATGCCTTGTCTTTAATTGTTGGAAGCCGGTTAAATCAATGGCAAACCAATCAAGATAATTTTGGTCGCATGCATGATTATAAAATAAGTGATGAACTAACTAATTATTTTGGGGCAACTTATGAACTGACACAGAGTTGGGCTTTGTATGCTAATTACACTGATATTTTTACACCACAAAGTCGAGTTGATAAAAATGGACATTATTTAAGCCCTATTGAAGGTAAGAATTATGAACTTGGCATAAAAGCTTCTGTACTTGATGAACGTTTAGACATATCCCTTTCTGGATTTAAAATTTATCAAGATAATGTAGGCGAGTACACGGGAGATACCATTGCAGAAACACTTCAGGCCATCTACAAGCCCATTGACGGCACATTAACTCAGGGCTACGAGCTAGAAATCAACGGAAAATTAACCGACAACTGGAACGCTTATTTTGGCTATACCCATAGTAAAGGCGAAAAACCGGATAATACGGTATTAAATACCACCAACCCAAAAGATCAATTTAAACTTTTTACTAGCTATCAACTCTCAGGTGCATTAGACAATCTAAAAGTGGGTGGTGGCTATCGCTGGCAAAGCAATAGCTATGATGAAGTTAACAACCCTGTTTATGGTGCTGTTGAGGTAAACCAGCCTAGTTATGGTATTGCCAGCCTAATGGCGAATTATCAAATGAATGAGCAATTATCTGTTAGCCTAAATATCGATAACTTATTTGATAAGCATTATTACAGTCAAATTGGGTTCTATAACCAATATCGTTATGGCAAGCCAAGAAGCTTCTCTCTCCAACTTAAATATAGTCTCTAACAAGCACAAAAAAGCCGCTGACTATTAAGCGGCTTTAGTGGAGTATGATGGGGTAATACTTATTGTACTCTTGCAAACTCTTCTTTAGAAAGTTCACCATTTCCGTCAGTATCTAAGTCATCAAAAATATTCATGAGTTGTTTATTAGACGCAGCTTCCTGCTGACTAATTACACCGTCGCCATTGCTATCAAAAGAGGCAAAGTCTACTGCTGCGTATGCCGCTGATGATGATGCTAATACTAAAATCGCAAGTGTGGTATTTAATGCTTTCATAATAAGTCTCCTTAAAGAGGGAAATCCTTTTCTGAGATCCCTGTGCAATGAAAAAAGTTAAAAATTAAAAGTTTGCAAACTCAGCTTTAGAAAGCTCACCATTACCGTCAGTATCAAGCTCAGTAAATGCGGCCGTTAAATCAGCATTTACAGCAGCTTCGCTTTGACTAATAACCCCATTACCGTCGGCATCAATTGTGTCAAAGTCGCTAGCGGCAAAGGCCGCTGATGAAGAAGCTAGCGCTATCAATGCGAATGTTTTGTGTAATGTTTTCATAATTTAATCCTTCAAAATGTAATGCTTTGTGCTATTGGAAATGTCAGGCTATAACCGTCCTTGTCATTCTTTTTCACAGGCTCCCTTGCCTACTTAGGTTGTCTTTGGCAACTCAGAATATACCCAGCTTTAGCTTATGCTTTAGAAAATTCTGCTTTTGATAGCTCACCGTTTTGGTCTGTATCAAGCTCTGAGAACATGCTCATTAGCTTTGCATCAACTGATGCCTCACTTTGGCTAATAGCACCGTTACCGTCAGTATCAAGTGTATCAAAATCGCTGGCAGCAAAAGCTGCTGATGAAGAAGCCAATGCGATAAGTGCGAATGTTTTGTGTAATGTTTTCATAATGAGTATTCCTTAAAATCGTTTAAATAATGTGGGAGATTTAGCTCCCAAAGTTTAATAGCTTAGGATTATGCTTTAGAGAACTCTTCTTTTGATAGCTCACCGTTTTGGTCAGTATCAAGCTCTGAAAATAGGCTCATTAGTTTTGCATCAACTGATGCTTCGCTTTGACTGATCGCGCCGTTGCCGTCAACGTCTAGCGTATCAAAATCGCTTGCTGCAAAAGCAGCTGATGAAGAAGCCAATGCGATAAGTGCTAAAGTTTTGTTAATGCTTTTCATAATCAATCTTCCTTCAAAGTTTATGTTTTGTGCGATTAAGTGTTTTACTTCAAATCACGTTTCGTTCAATACAACCTGACTATTACAACTTCGATGCCAACAATTAAAAGCTGCATCTTTTCAATAGGTTAAGCTAAAAACAGCTTTGGGCAGCGTTATTTCATTCGTTATTTTGTTGCTTTTTAGCAACAGCGAACAAAGCAAAAAGATTAAAGTCTTATAAAACAATGGGTTGGTTTTTATAAAAACACCACACGATCAGTGAAAAACCACTTACAAAGCGAGTTAATTAAACAAAAAGGAAGGTGAGTTGAGATTTATTTTGTTATAAATAAAAAATTATAATTAAAAAATAGATTTAAGTTACTGTTTTTAAATAGTTTAAAAATAAATTTAAGATGACGTTGAAAATTTACAGCCGCACAAGGCTATTTGTTGCAAAATGACGAAATCACGTGAGTATGCTGAGCTTATAATAGAAGCTTGTTCAACTTGATATGCCCCTAAACTATTTCAACTTCAAGCGCACTAGGGTCAATAAAGTGATCCCCCATTAACGCTTTCATTTGCTCTTCACTGGCAAATAATCGAATACCACAACAGATACCACTAGCATGTTTTTTTACACTGCAGACTTGCCCCTCATGCTTAGTATCACCATCAAATACAACCGTACAGCGCATGTCTTTTAACTCATCGAGTTCTTGGGTTGTTTTAATATCAAACATTACCCCGGTGAGCGAAATGTCTTTTATAACCCCTTCAAAGGGAGGCTGCTCATCGGTTAATGTTAACTTAGCAGGAAACAACGTAGGTATGCGTGCTTGTGAGCGAAGCCCAAACAACTGTACTTGTGAAGGGTATTGAATAAACAACAATTTAGCAGGGTGAGAGGCAACAGACATAAGTTGCTGACGAAACGCAATAATGTGCCCACCACTGCCCTCTATAAGCGCCCTTACCACCACCATAACACCATCACGCAAGTAATCACTTGCCATAGGGAGTCGCTTAGCGCTGGGATAGTTTAAAATAATAAATTTGTTTTCTAATAAACCAATAAACTCCGTTTTTACACGTCGGCTACTGGTTGGTGTCAGTATTTCTACATCGACTATGCCACCGGTGACGATTTGGTTTAACTTTTCCAAATTGGTTTTTTGCATAGTTCCTTCCCAATATTTAAAACATTATCCACGCCAAAATGTTGGGGTAAATAATACTAACAGTGTAAATATCTCTAATCGGCCGAATACCATAGCGACTGTTAGTATCCATTTAGCGGCATCACTAATCGCACCATAATGAGAGGCTACGTCACCCAAACCTGGGCCCAAGTTATTAAGGCATGCTGCCGTCGCAGAGAATGCGGTAATGTTGTCTAACCCTGTGCCCATTAACGCTAACATTATAATAATAAAGACTAGTGCATAAGCTGAGAAAAAGCCCCATACCGCTTCAACTACTTTGTCGGGTAAGGCTTTACGCCCGAGTTTTATTGAATATATTGCTCGAGGATGTACTAAGCGGTTAAGCTCGCGCACCCCTTGCAAGTACAACAAAAACACACGAACAACTTTCATACCACCACCGGTAGAACCCGCACAGCCGCCAATAAAGCTAGAAAAAATAAGTAAAATAGGTAAAAACAACGGCCAAGCTGAAAAATTATCTGTGGCAAACCCTGCAGTACTACTAATAGACACCGCTTGAAACAACGCCTGATCGAGGGTTTCATCACCATTTGCATAAACATCATGAGACGAAAGCACAGTAAAGCAAATTACCACCAGCGCTAACTGAATACACAAGAATACTTTAAACTCAGGGTCGCGAATGTACACACTAATATTACGGCTTGCTACAGCGGCATAATGTAGTGAAAAGTTAATAGCGGCTATAATTAAAAAGAACACACAAATAAAGTTAATTACAGGGCTATCAAAGTGTCCCATTGACGCGTCATAAGTAGAAAAACCACCAATAGCAACTGTAGAAAAAGCATGGCATATAGCGTCAAACCAATTCATCCCTGCGCTCCAATACGCCAAAGTACACGCAAGAGTAATAGATACGTAAATATACCAAAGGTGCTTAGCTGTATCGGCAATACGCGGGGTCATTTTGGAGTCTTTTACTGGGCCAGGAATTTCAGCTCGGTACAACTGCATGCCACCGACGCCAAGCATTGGCAGTATGGCTACTGCTAATACAATGATCCCCATCCCACCAAACCACTGTAATTGCTGGCGATAAAATAATACCGATTTAGGCAAGTATTCTATGCCAGTTAATACGGTCGCCCCTGTGGTAGTTAAGCCTGAGAAAGCTTCAAACACTGCATCGGCCAAAGAGAGGTTGGGTTCTTGTAAAAATATCAGCGGCAATGACGCAAACGCCCCTAGTACCAACCAAAACAAAACCACAATTAAGAAGCCTTCGCGTGCTTTTAAATCACCATGCTCATGCCTATTTGGATAGTAAGCCATTAAGCCAATAATAACGCTAAATATAAAGGCTAAAACAAACGGTACCCCTCCGCCATCTTTATAAATTAAAGACACGAGTGCTGGTGGCACCATTGTAATACTAAATAGCGCGACCAGTTGGCCAAGAATTTTTATGATGGTACGAAATTGCATTGAGCGTATCGCTTTTTTATTAGTAAATTAAAATAACTACTATATGACTCGAAAATTTAATCTTTAGTGATTAAATAGGATGGATGTAAGACTATTACTCTTTGATTGTTAACTCAACTGCACCGTGGCTTAAATCAAAAATATCTTTGCATGCTTGTTGTGCTTGGCGGCTATCAATAGTGATACTCCACTCAATATTTGCCGTAAACTGCTTTTCAATATTAAGTACCTGAAAGTTGGTTTTTAAGTGCTGTTCTATTGCGCCTTGCATACTGTATTCACTAAAGCCAACCAGCTCAATGCTGGGTACTTTTACCACTGTTTGTAATTTTGCTAAGGCATTATTAAGTGAGCCACCATAAGCACGAACTAACCCACCGGTACCAAGCTTTATACCACCAAAGTACCGTGTTACCACAGCAGTTACTTCACCTAGGCCAGAGCCCACCAGCACGTTGAGCATAGGTTTACCGGCGGTGCCATTTGGCTCTCCATCATCAGAAAAACCATAAACATGGCTTCCACCAGGATTACCCGCAACATGCGCCCAACAATTATGGCGTGCATCACTGTATTTTTCTTCAATGTTTTTAATAAAGGCTTTCGCAGAGTTTAAATCAGGCGTGTGGCCTATATGCACAATAAAGGTGCTTTTTTTAATTTCTTCTTGATGAAAAACATCGTCGGCTGGGTATTTATATTCTGACATAGCGCTTACTTGGCTGTTAAATTAAAAATGGGGCCAACAGGCCCCTTTCGTGAATAATATAAACTGTTAAATATTAGTCGAGTAATAAATCACGCGTCATATTTTCTAGGCTGTCTTCGTGAACAATAATATTATCTTCAATACGAATGCCGCCAAATGGTTTAAACGCTTCTACTTTTTCCCAGTTAATAAACTGCTTGTTGTCTGTTTGTGCTAAATCACCCAACAAAGAGTCGATAAAGTACAAACCTGGCTCAATAGTAAACACTTGGTTTTTCTCAATTAAGCGAGTGCAGCGTAAAAATGGATGACCCTCTGGTGGTGCCTGATGTGCACCGGTTTCATCACGCATAAAGCCACCTACATCATGTACCTGTGCACCTAAATGATGCCCTAAGCCATGAGGAAAGAAGGTTGAGGTAATTTGACGCTCAACAATTTCAGCTGCAGGTAACTTAACAATATCAAAGTCACTTAGTAACTGTGCAATGCGGTTATGGCAGTCAATATGTAGCTCGCCATACAGGACACCTGGTTTTAAGCTTTTGCCTAACTCAATCTGATGCACCGTCATTGCTTTAACTAGGTCAGCAAACTCACCTTGCTTTTTAAAGTCGTAGGTACGGGTAATATCTGCAGCGTAACCATTAAAGTTAGCGCCCGCATCAATTAAAAATGAGTTATGTGTTTGCGGTGCTTTTGGCTCAAAATGGGTGTAGTGCAAAATAGCGCAGTTTTCGTTAAGGGCCACAATGTTGCCATATGGCATTTCATTTTCGCTCTGACGCGTTGCCATTAAGTAGGCCTGCTGAATATCAAACTCGCTACCACCATTAAAAAACGCATCACGCGCCGCTTTGTGGCCATCTACTGCAATACGGTTCGCATTACGTAAACATTCAAGTTCATATTGCGTTTTATAAGCGCGGTGATAATGAATATAGTTAAGTACTGGCTCAGGATTCATAATGCTAAAACCAAGTGCTTGGGCCACTTCTAGGTATTCACCAATGTAGGCAAATTTAGCTTTATCGTAAGGAAGTAGCTTTTCAACCTGATCAGGCTTTAGTAGCAATTCAATATCGAAGTACTCTGCCCAAAAATCTCTTGGTTCATCAGGCACCTTGTGCCAAAAATCAATTGGACGATAAAAAATAAGCTTTGGCTTATCGCTACCATTTACCACAATCCAGCAATGTGGATTATCAATAACCGGTAACCACGCTTTAAAATGGGGGTTAACTTTAAACGGGTAATACATATCATCTAAAAATTGGCGCTTAGCTTGGCCTGAATGAATGACTAATCCTTCTAACCCTTCTTGCTCACAAATAGTACGTGTACGCTGCTGCAATGTTGCAATATGTTCGGCGTATAATACGGCTAATTTTTCCATAATAAACCCATCTGTTAAATTTAACTTGCTCTGAGTCTATCACTTATAAACAAAGCGCTCAAAAAAGAGGGATAGTTACCGTGTAAATATCCCTCTGCTGTTGTAGATTTATTTTTACTACCCGCCCATGGTCATCTCTAATAGTGGCGCGAGTAAATTCCCCTCTCGGCCAAGGCGAGTATGGTAAACCTGCCGATACGCAAATACGTTTTTTACGTAGTCTCGAGTTTCTCTATATGGAATAAGCTCAACCCATAACTCTGCGGGCATCGCTTCTTCTGGTAACCAACGCTTAATTCGATGATACCCGGCGTTATAGGATGCTGTTGCCAATACCTCATTACCGTGATTTTTCTTTTTTAAATACTGTAAATAACGGGTGCCAAGTCGAATATTGGTTTTTGGCTGATACAACCGATGGTTAGATACATCGCCTTTGTTAATATATTTTGCGGTGCTTGGTAATAACTGCATTAACCCGCGTGCATTTGCATGAGAACGGGCATCGGGTGCAAATGAGCTTTCTCGACGCGCAATAGCGATACTCCAAGTTAAATCTATTTTGCTACGCTTACTGTAGCGCTCAAACATGTCTTGAAACGCAAATGGAAAACGCAAATCAACATAATCCCATGCTTTTATTTTTGCTAGGGTAAATATTGTACTATCAAACCAATCAAGTTCTGCCGCAAGCACTGACGCTGCTAGCTTTTCATCATCTTCAGAAGTGTTGGTTAAATAATTCCATTCACGTCTGGCCGCTGTAAATCGCTCAAGTTCATATAGTGCCTTAGCACGCTTAAAGCCTGGTGCATTACTGACTTTTGTTACTAAGGCTTGATTTACATTGACTGGTAGCTCATTTAAATCAACCGGTAACCCTAAGCGAGCAGCGGCTAAAAAACCGTAATAATCACGGTTAGCGGCTACCTTGCTCCAAATTACCTTAGCTTTTTCATGATCTGCGCGTTTGTCATAACTATAAGCAAGCCAATACTGTTGCCCTAAGCTAAGATTTTCTTTACCGGTAAAAAATGCCGCAATGCCTTCCCAATCTTGAGTTTTAAGCATATTGGCTAGTTGCCATTGCATTAATTTACGATCTTGACGCGCTTTAGGGACTTTATTTAAATAAAAGCTCGCCTGGCTATGGCCGCTCGACGCCAACGACAGCGCAAAGGTATAATATACATCCGCCTTTTCATCATCAGCAAAATCAAACATGCCTTCAATTTTTTGCCACGCCTTTAATGCCAGCTCTTTATCACGCCAAATTAAACGCTTAATACCATAAAGCGCTATTTCCCCTTCTTTGGCTGTTTTACGTTTATAGCGGTAAAGGCCTGCAGCAGCACTAGGATCGCGCCTTACCTTGGAATATAAATCAGCTAAATAACGCTCCTTGGCTGGCAATAAGGTTTTTAAATAAGGCAATAAACGATAAGAGCCCCCTTGTGCCGCTAAAGTAACACGCTGCCACACAACATCAGGGGTTAAATAACCATTTTGTCGCCAACGCTTAAAAAGCCCGTCACATTCACTAGGTTGTGACTCGCCTACCGTCCAAATATCGGTTACCTGCGAGAGTATTGCTTTTTTAGGTGCTCCTAAGTCAAGCTGATAACTAAGATGGGTACAACTAAGCTCAGTGTCAGAGGTTTCACGGTAGTTTTTAATAAATGCTGCTTTTTTATTTCTGCGCTTTAAATAATTTAACCATGCTTTGCGCACTGGCCACTCTAATGGCGTGTGTTCATAAATAGTGAGGAAGTTTTCTATTTCTGTTTGGTGTTTTAAACTGGGGTAGCGCTGCCAATAGGCTTTTTCTACATAGGGCTTAAGTGGGTGAGACAATGAGTCTACCGCTTCTTTAAAGCTTTTATAATCGCCATAACGGGCTTGTTTTTCTGCATCTAAAAATGCATCAAGTTCAGTATTTGCGTTGGCAGAGGGTAAAGATAAAAATAGAGTCGCTGCCGCTACGCTTAATAAATATTTTTTCATAATGTCCTTTAGGGCATAGTAACCTTCAAGGCTGACAAGGGTGTGGCTATGGGTAAATAGAAAACAGCGCAGGCACTGTAACTCTATTTATTTACTTTGATAAAACCCAAGCTATAAACACCAAGACAGCGCAATAAAATGAATAAAGAAAACTTTCAAACCCACCTTAGCACCAAACCAGCTATATTTTAACCAGACGTTTGTAACCAAGATAAATTTTTCGTTGCATTTTTAATTTAAAGCAAGCACACTGGTCTGAATATGAACTCATCGTACCAGTCTTAGTTCATCAACTAGGGAGAATAATAATGTTATATAAAAGCGATTCCTTTGAAGTTAGCTTCGTAAAGGAAAACATCGCCGAGTTTAAGTTTTGTGCTACAGGTTCTGTAAACACATTATCTCAACAAACTCTTTCAGATTGCGCGGCAGCATTAAAAGAATTAGCCGCTAACACTGATATTAAAGGCATGATTTTTACCAGTGATAAAGACCACTTTATTATTGGTGCCGATATCTTCGAATTTTTACCTACTTTTACTAAGCCTGAAGCAGAATTAGTAACGTGGATCAAAGATGCAACTGACGTTTTTGATGCAATTGAAGACTTACCATTCCCAACACTCAGTGTTATAAACGGCTTGGCGCTTGGCGGCGGCTGTGAGTGGGCACTTGCTACCGATTATCGTGTTGCAAGTGACTCAGCAAAAATGGGCTTACCAGAAGTTAAATTAGGCATAATGCCTGGTTTTGGCGGTACAGTGCGCCTTCCGCGCATTATTGGTGCCGATAACGCGATGATGTGGATCACCACAGGTAACGAAAATCGCGCTGCTGACGCCCTTAAAGTAGGTGCATTTGACGCGGTAGTTAGTGCCAACAAACTACAAGAGTCAAGTTTAGCAACACTAGAATTAGCGATTGCTGGCAAGCTAGATTGGCAAGCAAAACGTGCTGTAAAATTACAACCGCTTAAATTAAACCGTGTTGAGCAAGGCATGAGCTTTGCAATGGCAGAAGGTATGGTAATGGGTAAAACCAAAGGCCACTATCCTGCTCCAGTTATGGCAGTTCGCACTATTAAAGCAGCAGCAAACAGCTCACGCGCCGAAGCAATGGCAATTGAAAATGCCAACTTTGCAAAACTAGCACGTACTAGTGAAGCTGCTGCTCAAACAGGTATCTTTTTAGCAGATCAATACATTAAAGGTAAAGCACGTAAATTTGCTAAACACAGCGATGTAGAAATTAAACAAGCGGCAGTATTAGGCGCAGGTATTATGGGTGGCGGTATTGCATACCAGTCTGCTTATAAAGGCACACCAATCATAATGAAAGACATCCAACAGGATGCGCTAGATTTAGGTATGGGTGAAGCATCTAAACTATTAGGTGCAAAAGTGAAGCGCGGCCACATGCCGATGGAAAAAATGCTAGCAACGCTTAGCAAAATCAAACCAACGCTTAACGATGCAGACCTACAAAACGCCAACATTATTGTTGAAGCCGTAGTAGAAAACCCTAAAGTGAAGCAAGCCGTACTTGCTGATCTTGAAAAGAATATGCCAGAAGGCACGGTACTTACGTCAAACACATCGACTATTTGTATCGACCTACTTGCAGAAGCGCTTGATAAGCCAGAAAACTTCTGTGGTATGCACTTTTTCAATCCAGTACCAAAAATGCCATTAGTTGAAATTATCCGTGGTGCAAAAACCTCAGATAAAACGATTAATGCAGTGGTTGATTACGCCCTTAAACTAGGTAAATCACCGATTGTTGTTAACGATTGCCCAGGCTTTTTTGTAAACCGCGTTTTATTCCCTTACTTTGCTGGCTTTAGCAAATTAGTGGTTGAAGGCGCTAACTTTGCAAAAGTAGATAAAGTAATGGAAAACGTGTTTGGCTGGCCAATGGGCCCGGCGTACCTACTTGATGTTGTAGGTATTGATACGGCTTATCATTGTACTGGCGTAATGGCAGACGGTTTCCCTGAGCGTATGGCACGTGCAGATAAAGACCCAGTGACTGTTTTTGCTAACGAAAAACGTTTTGGTCAAAAGAACAAAGCAGGTTTCTATAAGTACGAAACAGATCGTCGCGGTCGTCTTAAAAAGTCACATGACCAAACAGCGATTGAACTACTTGCACCAATTACAGACGCACCAAAAGAATTTGATAAACAAGAAATCATTGACCGTTGTATGATCCCAATGATCAACGAAGTACTACTTTGTTTACAAGAAGGCATTGTTGCTTCTCCTCAAGAAGCTGATATGGCACTTGTATACGGTGTTGGTTTCCCTCCATTTAGAGGCGGCGCGTTCCGTTACTTAGATCAAACAGGTTTAGCTAACTTTGTAGCAACTGCTGACAAATACGCTCACCTAGGTGCGATTTACCAAGTATCAGAGCAAACTCGCAAGTGGGCTGAAGAAGGCCGTGTTTTCTATAAGGTGGAAGGTTAATATCATGAATAATCCAGTAATTGTAGATTGTATCCGCACACCAATGGGTCGCTCAAAGGGCGGCGTATTCAAGCACAAACGTGCGGAAGACTTAAGCGCTCATTTAATGAAAGGCTTATTAGAACGTAATCCGGCAGTTGACCCTGCGTCAATTGACGATATTTATTGGGGCTGTGTACAGCAAACATTAGAGCAAGGCTTTAACGTTGCACGTAACGCATCTCTACTTGCGGGCATTCCACATTCAGTGCCAGCAACCACAGTTAACCGTTTATGTGGCTCATCAATGCAAGCATTGCATGACGCTGCTCGCGCAATTATGACTGGCGCTGGCGACACATACCTAATTGGTGGTGTTGAGCACATGGGTCACGTACCTATGACTCACGGTAACGACTTTCACCCTGGCTTAGCTACATCAATTGCACAAGCATCTGGCTCTATGGGTTTAACCGCTGAGTACCTTGCAACACTTCACGGTATTAGCCGTGAGCAACAAGATGAATTTGCTTACCGCTCGCATCAACGTGCACATGCTGCAACAGTTGAAGGCCGTTTCCGCCGCGAAATTTTAGCAATGGAAGGTCACGATGCTGAAGGTTCACTTATTCTTGTTGAAGATGATGAAGTAATTCGTCCAGAAACAACGGTTGAAGGTTTATCGCAGCTACGTCCAGTATTTAACCCTGCTACGGGTTCTGTTACTGCGGGCACATCTTCTGCACTTTCTGACGGCGCATCAGCCATGTTAGTAATGAGCGAAGAAAAAGCAAAAGAACTGGGCTTACCAATTCGTGCACGTATTCGCGCTATGGCTGTTGCCGGTTGCGATCCATCAATCATGGGTTACGGCCCAGTACCTGCAAGTAAAAAAGCATTAGCACAAGCCGGTATTACCATTGATGACATTGACGTAGCTGAGCTTAACGAAGCATTCGCAGCACAATCACTGCCTGTACTTAAAGACTTAGGTTTAGCAGATGTGGTTGACGAAAAAGTTAACTTGAATGGCGGCGCTATTGCACTTGGTCACCCTCTGGGTTGTTCGGGTTCACGTATTAGCACCTCGCTTATTCACTTAATGGAAGACAAAAACGCAAAATACGGTTTAGCAACTATGTGTATTGGTTTAGGCCAAGGTATTGCTACTGTATTTGAACGTGTTCAAGACTAATTAGTGTTGAATATGTAAAACCATCTTGGTGATTAAAAGGCGAACTAGCGCAAGTTAGTTCGCCTTTTTTATACCACCAGCTTTTGCAGGTTTAAAATGAATAATGTGATCGGGTGCATTAAACTTATTTCAGATTATCTATTAATAAGTTGAGCTGTTTTGTTATACGTAAAATAGTTAACCAACAGCTTTATTTACGCTAAACTACCCGACCTAACCAAGCCGCGACTATTTTTACAGGTAATTTTTATGAGCTTTGATAATCCCGATCACCAATTAGATGCTATCGGCCTTCGTTGCCCAGAGCCTGTGATGATGGTACGCGCTGCTATTCGTAAAATGAGTGACGGTGAAACACTGCTTATTATTGCCGACGACCCCTCAACCACCCGCGATATCCCCAGCTTTTGTACCTTTATGGATCACACGCTAGTGGCTAAAGAAGTTGAAGAATCACCGTATAGGTATGTGGTGAAGAAAGGGCTTTAAGGTTCATTGCTCAAATACTTTGTTCTAATTAAATTACTGCTTTTGAAGTGAGAATTATTTTTCTCTTCTAAATAATGAGCCACTCGGAACCACTCAAAATCCAAGTGAAATTTCTTTTCATTGTTAACTACTAATGCTGGTGGGCCCAAGAGTCGATTCACGTTTAAGTCTATATTTTGATCAAGTAACTTACTAAAATAGTCTTCAGCCTCCGTTACTGACTTATCCACCAAAGTGCGTAGTTTAATCATTAAATCAAAAATCCCTTCAAAATAACCATCTATCGCTCTGTTGAGGTCAACTAAATCAGAATTTAAGAGCTCATCTTTAAATGCAGAGTTTAACCCCTTTAACAACTTTATCCTTTCTTTCTCTTCCATTACCGATAATACGAGTGGAATCTGAAATTTTGTTATTACTCCATTTCCATGTTTACTTATAGATGGATATTTTAAAGTTAGCCTATTTACGGGTAACATTTTATGTTGGCATAAATTTCTCAAATTACAGCATAGAACATAATACTGATTCTCTTTAAAGATCTTCTCTCTTTCTATCAATAATTCAGGTAATAATGATTGATCAATATCATTAATTATCGAAAACTTATCACGTTCAATGTACAACCGATCTAAAACTAATTTTCCAGTATTCAAAATGCTTAGATAGGAGATATTTAATTTAGTACGGGCTTTTTGATTTTCTATATAAGCATGTACCTCAGAGAAATTTGAAAACTCTTGTGAAAGTTGAGCCATAGTAAGCAATGATTTGAATGTTTTAACTTCCTCGATCAAAACGTCAAATAAATTTTCTATCTCTAGTTTTCGTGAAAAAACTTTATATTTTGTTATGCAATCATATGAGTCTGACTCAGTTATCTTAGCCCGTTTAAAGCTAGGCTTATCATTTTCTAGATAGCAGTACTCTATATAATTATCCAATTTACTACCCCTTAATCCAAAGGCTCAATTTCATATTAACGTCCTTGTCACAAATCTATAAGCCCACTCGGGCAGCTAAAAGCTGACAGCTCCCAACTTACAGCTATTTCTTAGTTATAGTCACTTCTGGCTTATCGTAGTCACTAAAATCAATGCTGACTATGTACGACCCTTTTATTGCGGGTGTGTAACTAAAGTAGTTGTAAATAGTGCTGCAATCGGCGCGTGTTGATTGACCAAGTGTTAGGCTTTGCCCTGATGGCTGTGAATCGCTGTAGCCACAGTTAAAACCTTCACTAAAATCTGCATCGGCTATTTTAAACTCGTACACTTTGCCAGGGGTCGAAAATTTAACTTGGGCTTGGTAAAGCGAAGGGCCGACTTGTTTAAATTGGTATTGAGGTTCTGCATCCCATAATGTGAAATCCCCTCTTAAATAAATACTGCGATCCAATTCTTGCTGCGGCAAAACGTCGTTAATCGAAATTTGGCTGGTACAGGCTGTAAGTAAGCCAGCCATTGCTAGCGTTAAAATTCGTTTTATGGAGATCATCATTTGTATCCTTTGTATACAGTGAATACTAAAAAGCCAGCATAATGCTGGCTTTTTAAATAGCTATTGGCTGTTATTTTTGCAATACAGAAATATCTGCAATTTCTAAAAATAACCCGCTAAGCTGGCTTAAAAGTGCAAGACGGTTTTGCTTAACCGCTTCATCGTCGGCCATTACCATGACATTGTCAAAAAAGTTATCAACACTCTCACGAATGCCTGCTAATTGGCTCAATGCCTCTTGGTAGTTTCCATCGCTGTACAGTGGTGCTAAATCAGTGGCAAATTTTGCAACTTGCGAAGCCAATACTTTTTCAGCATCATCACTGAGTAAGCTCTGATCGACATTACCTTGGCTTGTAATGTCATTCTTAGCCAGAATATTACTTACACGCTTATTAGCCGCTGCAAGCGATTCTGCGGCGTCTAATGTACGGAAATGACTTACGGCTTTAACTCGGCGATCAAAATCAACAGGCTTCGTTGGACGACGCGCTAGTACGGCTTGAATCACATCTACTTCAATGCCTTCGTCTTGATACCAAGCACGGAAGCGCCCTAGCATAAAGTCAAACACATCCGTTGATACATTTAGGTTAGTCAGCTTTTCACCAAACAAGGTTTGTGATTTAGCAACCAGGTCTAAAATATCAAGCGGTAGCTGTTTTTCTACCATGATACGTAATGCACCAATAGCAGCACGACGAAGTGCAAATGGGTCTTTATCACCTTTTGGTGCTTGGCCTATACCAAAAATACCCACCAGCGTATCAAACTTATCGGCAATGGCGACTGCACAACTGATCACATTAGTTGGTAAGTTATCACCGGCAAAACGTGGCATGTATTGTTCGTTTTGTGCCACTGCAACTTCTTCTGCTTCACCATCGTGACGCGCGTAATGCATTCCCATTACACCTTGTACGTCGGTAAATTCCATTACCATTTCGGTCATTAAGTCTGTTTTACTTAATAAGCCTGCACGCGCTGCTAGCTCTTTGTCGGCACCAAGTTGCTCGGCAATGTAACCCGCTAGTTCACTAATACGCTGTGACTTGTCTTTAAGCGTACCAAGTTGTTTTTGGAACAATACACTATCAAGAGATTCTAAACGGCTTTCTAATGTTTTCTTTTTATCTGTTTCAAAGAAGAACTGCGCATCGGCTAAACGCGGGCGCACTACTTTTTCGTTACCAGAAATAACCACACTAGGATCTTTACTTTCGATGTTAGAGACAAACAAAAACTTATTTAAAAGTTTGCCGTCTTGATCTAATAACGGGAAGTATTTCTGATCATCCTTCATGGTGTAAATAAGCGCTTCAGCAGGCACATCTAAAAATGCTTTTTCAAATGTGGCTGTTAGCGTTACTGGCCATTCTACCAATGAAGTAACTTCTTCAAGT
Source organism: Pseudoalteromonas sp. APC 3224 (assembly GCF_030407535.1). GTDB lineage: Bacteria > Pseudomonadota > Gammaproteobacteria > Enterobacterales > Alteromonadaceae > Pseudoalteromonas. The sequence continues at coordinate 30,863 of NZ_JASDDF010000032.1, forward strand.
AAGTCTTCATCCATAGCAACAACGGCATTAACTGCTTTGGCTGCGTCTTCTATTTGCGCGCGAATCTGTGCTTTACGCTGTTCGTAGTCAGCAATAACGTAAGCTGATTTAAGTACATCAAACACATCATCGGCATGATCAATGCTAATTTTTTCAGGGTGATGAAAACGATGCCCTTGCAATTGATTGCTCACTTGCTTACCAAGAATTTCACCCTCAACCAGTTCACTACCGAACAAAATAGTTACCGTATGCACAGGGCGAATAAATTGTGTTTTATTCGCACCCCAACGCATTGGTTTAGGAATAGGTAACTTAGCGAGTGCTTTGCTTATAGCGTCAGTCATTAACGTTTTGGTTTCTTGCCCTGCTACTTTAGCAATGTGCAATAACCATGCGCCCTTATCTGTTTCCAGTGTTTGCGCATCTTTTACTTCAATACCACAACCACGAGCCCAACCCATAGCTGCTTTAGTTGGGTTACCCTCAGCATCAAAAGCGGCTTTAGTTGCAGGGCCACGTTTTTCAACTTCTTTGTCTTGTTGTTTAGCTTCAAGTGCTTTTACTTGTAAACCTAAACGACGAGGCGATGCATACCAGTTCACACCTTGGTGACCTAGTTCTAGACTTTCTAATTCTGCTGTTAAGTTTGCAGCAAAGGCTTCGGCTAATTTACGAAGTGCTTTTGGTGGCAACTCTTCGGTGCCAATTTCTACTAATAAATTTTCTGCTGACATGCTTACTTATCCTTACACAGCGGGAAACCAAGTGCTTCACGTGCATCGTAATAACTTTGTGCACACGCTTTTGATAACGCACGAACGCGTAAAATATAACGTTGACGCTCGGTTACTGAAATAGCATGACGTGCGTCTAATAAGTTAAATGCGTGCGATGCTTTCATTACTTGCTCGTAGGCTGGTAATGGTAGGCTTGCTTCAATTAGCTTTTGGCTCTCAGCTTCACATTTATCAAACTGTTCAAATAAGTCGGCTACGTTTGCATGTTCAAAGTTATAGGTTGATTGCTCAACTTCATTTTGATGGAATACATCACCGTAAGTTACGCGCCCAAATGGGCCATCTGCCCATACAAGGTCGTAAATGCTATCTACGCCTTGAATGTACATTGCTAAACGCTCTAGGCCGTAAGTAATCTCACCCGTTACCGGTGAGCATTCTAAACCGCCCACTTGCTGGAAGTAGGTAAACTGCGTTACCTCCATACCATTTAACCAAATTTCCCAACCTAGGCCCCACGCACCTAATGTAGGTGATTCCCAGTTGTCTTCTACAAAGCGAACTTCGTCAGTTAGGGTATCAATACCTACAGCAGCTAAAGAACCTAAGTAAAGCTCTTGAATATTGTCTGGTGATGGTTTTAACACAACTTGGAATTGGTAGTAATGTTGTAAGCGGTTTGGGTTTTCACCGTAACGACCATCGGTAGGACGACGACACGGTTGAACGTATGCGCTCGACATTGGCTCTGGGCCAATTGATTTTAAAAATGTTTGTGGGTGAAATGTCCCTGCGCCCACTTCCATGTCAAGTGGTTGAATAATGACACAGCCTTGCTGTGCCCAATAATCCTGTAAAGCCAGGATCAAACCTTGAAAGGTTTTAACGTCATATTTTTGCATATTTTGGCTTTTTACTATCTGAGAAGTAGCGTGAAAATTACCCTCAGTATACCTTGTGCACACTCAGGTTTTAAGCAGTTTGTGCGTTTGAAAAAATAAAAAAGGAGCCTAAGGCTCCTTTTTTGTGATTACGATAATGTTTTATACGTCTAAGTTAACCACACGCAGTGCGTTCGTTTCAATAAACTCACGACGCGGCTCAACTTGATCGCCCATTAATGTGGCAAATAATTGATCCGCTGCAACAGCATCTTCAATTGTTACTTGCAACATACGGCGTGCGCTAGGATCCATGGTGGTTTCCCAAAGCTGACTTGGGTTCATTTCACCTAGTCCTTTGTAGCGTTGAATGTAGATCCCGCGCTTAGACTCTGCGATCAACCATTCTAATGCATCCACAAAGTTATCAACAGGTTTTGTTTTCTCACCACGTTGGATATATGCACCCTCTGTGATGATATTAGCAATGTTTTTACCAGTTACAGCAATACGTTGGTAGTCTCTTGATGTAATAAAGTCATAATGTAGTACGTGCGCTTTATCCACACCATGCTGACGAATATTCACAACTGGATAGTACAAGTTGCGCTCTGTATCGTGCTCAGTTCCCGCATGGAAAATAGTTGCATCTTCATCACGTTCAATTAAGTCATCAACCAACTCTTTAGTCCAAGCAATTACCTTAGCTTCGTCTGAAAGGTGTTCTTTTTTCAGCTCACTTTGGTAAATCAAACGGTTCATAACTGTGTTCGGATACTTACGCTTTAAGCGCTCGATAACTTTAACCGTGTTTTGATAATCGTGAACAATTGACTCTAATGCTTCACCATCAACTGCTTCAGCACTATCACTAGTGTACAGTGCTGCATTGCTTAGCGCTAAAGATGTAAGGTAATCAACTAATGCTGGATCATCTTTAATATAACGCTCTTGCTTACCTTTTTTCACTTTATAAAGTGGAGGCTGAGCAATATAAATGTAACCACGTTCAACAATTTCCGGCATTTGACGGTAGAAAAATGTTAGTAGCAAAGTACGAATGTGAGAACCATCTACGTCGGCATCGGTCATGATAATGATGCGATGATAACGTAATTTTTCAGGGTTATATTCGTCACGGCCAATACCACAACCTAATGCAGTAATTAGCGTTGCCACTTCTTGCGAAGATAACATTTTATCAAAACGTGCTTTTTCTACGTTTAAGATTTTACCTTTAAGCGGAAGAATCGCTTGATTCTTACGGTTACGACCCTGCTTGGCTGAACCGCCAGCTGAGTCACCCTCCACTATGTATAGTTCAGATTGGGCTGGATCTTTTTCTTGGCAATCCGCTAGTTTACCCGGTAAACCAGCTAAATCCATAGCACCTTTACGGCGGGTCATTTCACGTGCTTTACGGGCTGCTTCACGCGCGCGTGCTGCATCAATAATTTTGCCAACAACAATTTTTGCATCCATTGGATTTTCTAATAAAAACTCAGTGAATTTTTCAGCCATTGCTTGCTCAACCGCAGACTTAACTTCACTAGATACTAGCTTGTCTTTTGTCTGTGATGAGAATTTAGGATCAGGTACTTTAACACTAACAACAGCCGTTAAGCCTTCACGAGCATCATCGCCCGTTGCGTTACTGGTTGTTTTAGCTTTTTTGTTAAAGCCTTCTTTTTCCATGTAGTTATTCAGCGTACGTGTTAGTGCAGATCTAAAACCAGCTAAGTGAGTACCACCATCACGTTGTGGAATGTTATTAGTAAAACAGTAAATGTTTTCTTGGAATGCATCATTCCATTGCATTGATACTTCTACACTAATACCATCTTCTTCACGTTCGTGAGTAAAATGGAACACCCCTTTATGCACAGGTGTTTTATTACGGTTTAAGTATTCAACGAACGCTCTAATTCCACCTTCGTATTTAAAATGGTCACTTTTATTTTCTTCGCGCTCATCATTTAAAATGATGCTCACACCTGAGTTCAAAAACGACAACTCGCGTAAACGCTTAGCTAAAATATCGTAATGGAAATCTAGGTTAGTAAACGTTTCTGCACTTGGCCAAAAACGTAACTCAGTACCGGTTGTTTCAGAATCACCAATAGCTGCAAGTGGTGCATCTGGAACACCCATAGTGTAAAACTGCTCGTAAAGTTTACCTTCACGACGAATAGTTAGTTTTAACTTTTCTGATAATGCATTTACTACCGATACACCAACACCGTGTAAGCCACCTGATACTTTATAAGAGTTATCATCAAACTTACCACCAGCGTGTAATACCGTCATAATAACTTCAGCTGCAGATACACCTTCTTCTTCATGTATAGAAGTAGGAATACCACGGCCGTTATCTCTTACAGATACCGAACCGTCTAAGTGAATTGTGACAAATATATCATCACAGTGACCTGCTAAGGCCTCATCGATAGAGTTATCAACGACCTCAAACACCATGTGGTGTAAGCCCGTACCATCATCGGTGTCCCCTATATACATACCAGGACGCTTTCTTACTGCATCTAATCCTTTAAGTACTTTAATACTCGACGAATCATAATTCTCAGACATGGTTAATCCCACTTATCTTGTTATTAGGTTGCCATGTTTCACGTGGAACATTTTTAGTTCTCGTTTCATGGGTTCCACCACAGCAGAAATACTTTCAGATAAAATTGAAGAAATAAATATTTGAGAACTGCAATGGGTCAATAACTGACCCACTTTCTCTTTTGTATCTTCGCTTAGCTCTGAAGGTAAATCATCTATTAGCAATATAGATTGCTTATCTGTCTCTGACTCAATCAAACTATTTTGCGTTACTTTTAACGCATACAACAATAGCTTTAACTGCCCGCGTGAGAATACATTCTCAACACTGCTGCCAGCGACACTAAAACTAAAATCAGCCTTATGAGGGCCTTTACTAGTAAAGCCTTGGCGAGCATCTCGCTCAAAGCTTTGCTCTAACGCATCAGAAAGAGATTCGGCCTCTTTCCAGCCTGCATTAAAGCTAATTTCTAGATCGCGTATTAGCGTTAATTCTGCACACATTTTATCAAAAAACTGCTGCTTAAACCTAGTTATATACGCGATTCTTAATTTATTTATTTGTTCAGCCAGTCTAACAAATTCTTTATCCCAAAACTTGATTTGGTCAAAATAATTCTTAGGCTTAGATTTCAACAATGCATTGCGCTGTTTTAGCACTTTATTAAACGATTGCCACAAGAAAAAAAACTCATGTTCCACGTGGAACAAACCTAAGTCTAAAAACTTTCTGCGCTCTTTAGGGCCACCAAAAAATAATGAATAGCTTTCTGGTGTGATAACTTGCACAGGCATAAGTTGAGCAAGTTCAGATACTTTTCGACTCGCCTTACCCTGTATTTTTAAATTGGTTTCACCCGTTTGGGTTTTACTTATCCCTATTGGAATAGATAAATCGTGTAACGCTTTTCGGCCATGAATAACAAACTGATCTTGTTGATGAGCGATGATGCTTTTATGTTTAGAGGTTCGGAAAGATTTGCCGTGAGAAAGGTAATAAATAGCCTCTAAAAGGCTGGTTTTTCCGCTGCCGTTTTCACCATAAATTATATTAACGCCATTAACTGGTTCTAGCGTCAGTGCCTCAATATTACGAAAATATTTGAGGCTCAAATGACTTAAGCTCATTATGTATTTATGATCTTATAAACGCATTGGCATAACAACGTACATAGCTTCTTCATCGCCAGCACCTTCTATAAGTGCACTACTGTTTGAATCGGCAAGGGTAAATAATACATCTTCGGTTTTTAATGTATTTAATACATCTAATACATAAGAGACATTAAAGCCTATTTCTAGGTCATCACCCTCGTACATTACTTCAACCACTTCTTCAGCTTGCTCTTGCTCTGGGTTGTTGGCTGTAATTTTTAATAAACCGTTTGATAAATTTAAGCGTACACCACGAAACTTTTCGTTCGATAAAATCGACACACGCTGAAAAGCATTACGAAGCCATTCACGATTCGCGGTAATTACCTTATCGCCACCGCGCGGCAAAACACGACGATAATCAGGGAATCGACCATCAACTAATTTACTCGTAAAGGTAAATTCAATATCAATAATACGAATGTGGTTGGCACCAAACTGAATAGTTACCAGCTCTTGATCAGCAACCATTAGACGCATAATTTCTTGCACGCCTTTGCGCGGTATAATTAATTGGCGCTGTGTATTTAACGACTGACCTAGTTGTTTTTGTGCAATAGCTAAACGGTGCCCATCAGTGGCAACTGTTTTTATATCGCTGTTATCAACTTCAAACGACATGCCGTTTAAGTAATAACGCACATCTTGGTTTGCCATTGAAAAGTGTGTGCTTTCAAGTAATTTACGCAACTCTAAACGCGTTAGTTGAAACTCAACCTCACCATCCCACTGCTCTAAATTAGGAAAATCTTCAGCAGCTAAAGTGGTCAATGAAAAACGACTTTTACCACTGGTTAAAAGTAGCTGATGGTCTTGCAAGCTTAAAGTAAGATCAGAGCCATCCGGTAAACTTTTACAAATATCGAGTAATTTTTTAGCCGGCAATGTGAGTTTAGTATCGGCAACATCGTCACCTACAAACACACTCGCCACTAATTCAATTTCAAGGTCGGTCCCTGTCATTGAAAGCTGGCCATTTTCTACCACGAGCAATACGTTAGATAAAATAGGTAACGTATGCTTACGCTCAATGGCACCCGATACTTGTACCAATGGTTTTAAAAACTGTTCTCTTGATATTGTTATTTGCATAATAAAGTCAGCCCTAAGATGACAATGTTCTTATTAAGTTTTGGTAATCTTCTTTAATCTCGTGGCTTTCGTCACGTAATGATTTAACTTTGCGACACGCGTGCAGTACTGTTGTATGGTCACGCCCACCAAAAGCATCCCCAATCTCAGGTAAGCTGTGATTAGTGAGTTCTTTAGATAATGCCATAGCAACTTGGCGAGGCCTTGCTATAGAGCGGCTACGGCGCTTAGACAGTAAATCAGATACACGTATTCTATAGTATTCTGCAACCGTACGTTGAATGTTGTCTATGGTGACTAGTTTGTCTTGCAGCGCTAATAAATCACGCAGTGCTTCTTTTACAAAGTCGATAGAAATTGGGCGGCCGGTAAAGTTTGCGTTAGCAATTACACGGTTTAATGCACCTTCAAGCTCACGTACGTTTGAGCGTAATTTTTTCGCAATAAAAAATGCCACTTCATGCGGTAAGTTAATTTTACTTTGCTGGGCTTTTTTCATCAAAATAGCAACGCGTGTTTCAAGCTCTGGCGGCTCAATCGCGATGGTTAATCCCCAACCAAAACGAGATTTAAGACGATCTTCAACCCCTTCAATCTCTTTAGGGTAACGGTCAGAGGTTAAAATAATTTGTTGGTTACCTTCTAATAATGCATTAAAGGTATGAAAGAATTCTTCTTGAGAACGTTCTTTATTAGCAAAAAATTGAATGTCATCAATCATTAATGCGTCAACACTACGGTAATAACGCTTAAACTCTTCGATCGCATTATTTTGCAGTGCTTTAACCATGTCTTGAACGAAACGTTCTGAATGCATGTAAACAATTTTAGCATCGGGCTTATTGGCCATAATACCGTTGCCTACCGCATGTAATAAATGCGTCTTACCTAAGCCTGTACCACCGTAAATAAATACAGGGTTAAATGCAGAGCCAGGGTTGTCTGCTACCTGAGTGGCAGCCGCTTTTGCTAATTGGTTAGATTTACCCTCAACAAAGCTATCAAAGGTATAGTTTTCTTTAATGTTTGATTTATAACCAGATTTAGGAGCTGGTTCTACAACCGGTTTTTGTTCTCGAGGTTGTTGTTTTGCCGTTGATTGCGTGCTTGGCGCTGATTGTGTTTCAACCACCGGTGCAGCTTGTGCATTTAATAGCGGCTTACTACCTACATCAAAACGTAACTCGGGTGCTTCTACACCACAAATTTCTACCAATAATTCATTTATTCTATTTAAGTACTTCTCTCTCACCCAATCAAGTACGAAACGATTAGGCGCATAAATCGTCAAGGTATCTTCGGTACTTTCTGCTTGAAGTGGTCTGACCCACATACTGAATTGCTGCGAAGGCAACTCATCTTGCAATACATATAAACAACTTTGCCAAACCGACAGATACACAGTAAAACTCCCAGAGATATAATTTTTATTCCCGCACATCAATAATGATTCAAAAATCACACCTGTATTGCGTTTAAATGGCTCAATAAGCAGCCCAAGACCGACTATTATGAATGCACTTTATCCACAAGTAAAAGATTGATTTTTGTAAAATTGTTGATATCGATGTATAAATATAATAACAGACTGATTCTAATAGCTTTTTATTTTAAAGCTTGATTAGAGATCATAACAAAACTGGCAGCAGATCGCGACCACAATTTACGATCTAATTTACTTTTCCCATGCTTTTATTCACTTTTTATACAGGGGCTGTGGAAAACTTCTTATTTATGATGATCCTATCGGATCATGAAAATTGATCATAAATAAACATGCTTTACGCACTCTATTATGATTGACTTTTCGTCACTTCATCTATAATATCTCGCGCTCGCAATGGCACCTGTGCCAGGATCGCGACCTGCATAGGATGTTTTAACTTTAACCGATCGGATGAGATTGTTATGAAAAGAACTTTTCAACCTAGCGTTTTAAAACGCAAACGTACACACGGTTTCCGTGCTCGTATGGCAACTGTAAATGGCCGTAAAGTATTAGCTCGTCGCCGTGCTAAAGGCCGCAAAGTTCTTTCTGCTTAATTTATAAGTGGAAGACTTTAGCTTTGGCAGGGAGTTACGTCTGTTAACTCCCTCGCATTACTCTCGCATATTTAACGAACCCGCTCGGGCTGCAACTCCTTTCTTTACCTTATTAGCAAAACCAAGTGACCAGTCAAAACCTAGGTTAGGCCTTACTGTTGCTAAAAAACGTGTAAAAAAGGCATGTCAACGAAACCGTATTAAACGTCTTGCTCGCGAAAGTTTTCGTTTAAACCAACACACGCTCGATAATATTGATATTGTGTTGATGGTTAAAAGTGGCATTGATGAACAGTCTAATGAAGAATTAACCAAACAACTTACAAAGCTGTGGCGTAAGATTAATGAACGCTGCAAACCTGGTGCCCCTAAACCGCCACCATTTAAAAAACGCCCAAACAAATCAGCTAAATCGACTAAACAAACCCAATAGCAATAGAATTACAGGGTTAATTAAGGTATCTTTAGCTCACCTTTTAATCATGCGTTTAAAATCTCATAGTGAGTCTTTAAATACATGGTATCTATTCACTAAACATAACGTAGGGGCATGTACAACATGAGGTTACTTAAACCACTTGCTGCTTTACCAACACGTTGTTTAGTTTTATTTATCCGCGGTTATCAAAAGTGGATTAGCCCGCTATTAGGTCCGCATTGTCGTTTTAATCCAACGTGCTCTAGTTACGCTATTCAAGCAATTAATTTGCATGGATCGGTAAAAGGGTGTTGGTTAGCTGTTAAACGCATATTAAAATGCCATCCTTTACATTCAGGCGGAGACGACCCCGTTCCTGAAAAATTAACCCGTATTAACCACCAACACGAGAAATAAGAGCTGTTATGGAATCGCAACGCACGTTTTTATTCATCGGCCTAATGCTAGTGTCGTTTTTATTATTTCAAGAGTGGAATAATGACTACAACACACCAAAAGCCGATCCTAGTGCCACTACACAAACACTAAAAGCAAATTCACCAGAATCAGATGATTATGTTCCAGCTTCATCAGACTCAGGTTTACCTGCTTCAACAACTTTAGCTAAACGCGCTGTTATAAATATTACAACAGACGTTTTTAAAGTAAAAATTGACACCAAAGGCGGTGACATTGTTGAAACAGACTTAATTGATTATAAAGAAACCAAAGGCAGTGATGTTCCTTACATGCTACTGGGTGAGTTTGATGGTAAACAATACTTTTCACAAAGTGGCTTAATAGGTTTAAATGGTCCAGATGCATCAGCAAATGGGCGTCCTACTTACCAATCAGAACAAACTTCTTATACTTTAACGGGTGATGAGCTTCGTGTTCCTCTTCAGTTTACTGATAGTAACGGTGTAAGTTTCACTAAAACCTATGTATTCAAAAAGGGTCAATATGATGTTGGCTTAGAATATAAAGTTAACAACACCACTAGCGCGCCAGTACAAGTGCAACTTTACACACAAATAAAGCGCACCGTACAAGAAAAAGGCAGTATGGTTGATCAAAACTATTTAGGGGCTGCATACGGTACTGATGAAGAAAAATACGAAAAGTATAGTTTTTCAGATATGGCCGATAAAAACCTAAATAAAAATACTCAAGGTGGTTATGTTGCCTTTATTCAGCATTACTTTGTAAGTGCTTGGGTACCAATGCAAGATCAAACTAATACTCTTTATAGTTTAATTACTAAAAGTAATGCGGCTATTATTGGTGTTAAAGACGAAGCGGTTAATGTTCAAGCTGGTAGTGAGCAAGTACTTACTGCAACTTATTACATGGGCCCTAAAGAGTCAGATAAACTTGAAGCCATTCATCCAGACCTAGACTTAACAGTTGATTATGGTTGGTTGTTTTTCATTTCGCAGCCGTTATTTGTGCTATTAAAATGGTTACACAGTATTTTAGGTAACTGGGGTGTAGCAATTATTGCCATCACTATTATCGTTAAAACATTAATGTACCCACTGACTAAAGCACAGTACACCTCAATGGCTAAAATGCGTGCGTTACAGCCTAAGATGAAGGCGCTAAAAGAAAAGTATGGCGATGATCGTCAAAAATTCGGCCAAGCGACTATGGAAATGTACCGTAAAGAAAAAGTGAACCCTATGGGTGGCTGTTTCCCTATTTTACTGCAAATGCCAATCTTCTTAGCCTTGTTCTATGTATTCTTAGAGTCTACAGAACTTCGTCACGCTGAATTTGTACTTTGGTTAACTGACCTTTCTGCGAAAGACCCATACTACGTATTACCAATTTTATTTGGTGCGAGTATGTTTATAACGCAAAAACTACAACCTATGACGGTTACCGATCCAATGCAGCAAAAAATGATGACCTTTATGCCGGTTATCTTCTCTGTATTCTTCTTATGGTTTCCATCTGGTTTAGTACTTTACTGGTTAGTGTCTAACCTTATTTCTATTGTCCAGATGTTAATCATCTACCGTGGTATGGAAAAGAAAGGAATTAAAGTAAGGGGCGATTAAACTCCCTACTTATATAAAGGCGACTTAGGTCGCCTTTTTTATTGCCAATTTTTTATAACAGCATTCGCGAGTGCCTATTTGATAGGTTACAATACCGCCATTACGTTATTTAAGTTGGCAAATAAACCGCATGATCAATCACGATACAATTGCAGCACAAGCCACTGCCCCAGGCCGAGGCGGTGTTGGTATTATTCGCGTTTCAGGAAACCTAGCCAAACAGGTTGCTGAAAAAATAATAGGCAAAGTCCCTAAAGTTCGTTATGCCGACTATGTGCCATTTAACACCCTTGCAGGTCAGCAACTTGACCAAGGTATTGCGATTTACTTTGCTGGCCCACACTCATTTACCGGTGAAGATGTACTCGAACTTCAAGGCCATGGCGGCCCTGTTGTTCTTGATATGCTACTTAAAGAAATAAGTAAAATAGACGGTGTACGTTTAGCAAAGCCTGGTGAATTCTCTGAGCGTGCGTTTATGAACGACAAGCTTGATTTAACTCAAGCAGAAGCAATCGCCGACTTAATTAATGCAACCAGTGAGCAAGCCGCTAAAAGCGCCTTACAGTCACTTCAAGGCCAATTCTCTAAGCACATAGAAACCCTAGTTGAAAAAGTCATTCACTTACGTATGTATGTGGAAGCGGCTATTGATTTTCCTGACGAAGAAATCGATTTTTTATCAGACGGAAAAGTGGGCGGTGATTTAAATGCCATCATTGAACAACTTAATGCCGTTACCAATCAAGCCAAACAAGGCAGTATAATGCGCGAAGGTATGCGCGTCGTTATTGCAGGTCGTCCTAATGCAGGTAAATCAAGCTTACTTAATGCATTAGCAGGACGAGAAGCGGCCATCGTAACTGAAATAGCCGGCACCACTCGTGACGTATTACGTGAGCATATACATATAGATGGTATGCCACTGCATATAATAGATACCGCAGGCCTACGAGAAAGCCCAGATAAGGTAGAGCAAATAGGCATTGAACGTGCCTGGGATGAAATAAACCAAGCTGATCGGGTGCTATTTATGCTTGATGGCACCGACACCACTGATACCGATCCACATGCTATTTGGCCTGAATTTATGGCTAAGTTACCCCAAGGTATGGGCGTGACTGTGATCAGAAATAAAGCCGATTTATCGGGTGATACGGTTGGTATGGATCAAGAGCAACAATATCCGGTCATCAGTTTAAGCGCTAAAAATGCTGATGGTATAGAGTTAGTTCGTACTCACTTAAAAGCCTGCATTGGTTTTGATGGTGCTACAGAAGGTGGTTTTATGGCACGCCGTCGTCACTTAGATGCACTAGAACATGCTGCGTATCATTTAGATACAGGTAAAACACAATTAGAGATGCATGTGGCCGGTGAAATCCTCGCGGAAGAACTGCGTTTAACACAACAGTATCTTAACGAAATAACTGGTGAATTTACTTCTGATGATTTGCTTGGCAAAATTTTCAGCTCGTTCTGTATCGGTAAATAATTGAACTAATAATTTAATCATTAAGGGCACCTAGGTGCCCTTTTTAATGCCCTACTATTTTTAATATCGACTCGCCAAAATGTATTTTAATAACTCACTTTAAAAACCAAACAGACTAAAAAATATAGCTAAATTGCACCAATATTAGCCTCCATTCATGTTTAAAAATGTGTTTAAGGCAGATGAGCTAAACCTATAATCACACCAAGCAACAGATAAACTACCTACATTAATAGTAAAAAATTAAGCTTATTTTCCCCTAAAAGAGAACCTATTACATTAGCTTTTCAGGCTGGGGCATAGGTAATTATCAAACCATAAAAATAAAACGTACCTAAAAAGTAAGTTTGATCGCCCACTCCACCAGCAAAATATAGTTAATTTCTTAGTTTAAATTGATGAAAATTATTTTTTTGCAGATCAGTTATCCACAATTGGGGTTTTATTGCCTTGAAAATGAGTTAAAAGCGATAAAAAGTAAAAATATGCTGTGTTTAAATAAGCTAAATAGTGATTTTTAGAAAATAAAAATGGATTTTTAGTCTGATCTGCATAAATAGATCATTTTTTAAAATTATTTTCGATCCCAACTTTAAGTTATCAACATGCTTTGTATCCACATTAAGATCAACACGCCTTTATCTATAAATTTGTACTAGCTGGTGGTTAACACTCAATATAAAATCAATAACTTAGCAAATTATTAATAATATTGGTTTTTAGTTAAGCAGAGCTTTCCCCAACCTTATCAACAACTTGATCAGAAGATTACATTTAAAGATATTTTGTTAAATCATTAATAATCAATAAGTTAAACAAGCAATTAATACCAAGGCTTAAATTACCACAAAAATAGTTATACAAAATAGCACTCTTAACTTTACTGTTATACTCACTGAGCTATCATAGGCAGCAATTAAAACTAATAGTGATCAGCAATATTCATGAGTTCAGTAAATATTATCGTTGGTAGTCAAATGGGATCCGCCGAGTACGTTGCAGAGCAGTTAAATGATGCACTTAACAACCAAGGGATTAATAGCCAACTCCATGATCAACCTGAATTTAATGAAATAGATCAACAAAATACTATTTGGTTGGTTTGTACATCAACCTACGGTGCGGGTGACTACCCTGACAACCTGATTGGTTTTATCGAACAAGTATCGCAAGTGGATGATCTTTCGCATTTAAAGTATTCGGTTATTGCACTTGGCGATACTAGTTACGACACTTATAACCTTGCAGGGCGTAATGTAGATACTCTTTTAAGCCAAAAAGGCGCTGTAAAAGTAGCACAACGTTTAGAGCTTAATATTCTTGATGAAGCACTGCCCGAAGATACAGCCTTAGCTTGGTTAGACTCATGGATAGCACAGACAGGTTTAAAATAGAAAGATCAAGCGAAAAGTTATAAATAAAGTTACCCACAATTTGCTAATAATTTAATAAGTTTTGTGGATAAACACTGATTAAACTGCTTTTTTAGCTATGCTTATCCATGGGATAAGATCGAGACTTGATCGGCCTGTGTATAACAGCCTGTTTTGATCAGAGCTTATTTGCCTGAAGATCCGATCATACTAACACCTTTAGATCCGATCTAATTATATGTTTTTAATCATGATCTAAAGCTTATCAACAGAAAACCCGATCAGTAGTAGTAATAGTATTAAAAGATCTCTTTAAAAGATCCTTTATATTATTAGAGATCACTTACTTAGATCTTGAGCACTGTTTAATCATTTATCTTCTGCTAATTTCTAGGTAGAATACGCTCCCTTTTGAAGTTTACTGGTTTGATTTAAGTAGGATCCCATTAATGATTTTTCACGAAAATTTTGACGTTATCGTAGTAGGTGGTGGACATGCAGGCACTGAAGCCGCATTGGCAGCTGCCCGTATGGGGATGAATACCCTGCTGCTGACTCACAATATGGATACCCTTGGTCAAATGTCTTGTAACCCAGCAATTGGTGGCATTGGCAAAGGCCATCTGGTTAAAGAAATTGATGCCCTAGGTGGCGCAATGGCGCAAGCTATTGACAAAGGTGGGATCCAATTCCGTACACTTAATTCCTCTAAAGGCCCTGCTGTACGAGCAACGCGTGCACAAGCGGATCGTGCCTTGTACAAAGCGGCTATTCAAAACACACTTCAAAACCAAGAAAACTTAAAGATTTTTCAACAATCATGTGATGATCTAATCGTTGAAAATGATCGTGTAACCGGTGTGGTGACACAAATGGGTTTGCGTTTTAGTGCACCTAGTGTGGTACTAACCGTGGGCACATTCTTAGGCGGTCAAATTCATATCGGCCTTGAAAATTTCAAAGGTGGCCGAGCTGGCGATCCGCCTTCGATTGCCTTAGCTGATCGCTTACGTGAATTACCATTTAGAGTAGATCGCTTAAAAACCGGCACGCCACCGCGTATTGATGCCCGGACTGTTGATTTTAGTAAAATGCAAGAACAACCAGGTGATGCACCAACACCGGTATTCTCATTTATGGGTAAACAAAGCGACCACCCACAACAAATTCCGTGTTACATCACTTACACCAATGAAAAAACACATGATGTTATTCGCAAAAACTTACATCGCTCACCTATGTACTCAGGTGTTATCGAAGGAATAGGCCCACGTTACTGTCCGTCTATTGAAGATAAAATTGTACGTTTTGCGGATAAAGATAAACACCAAATATTTGTAGAGCCAGAAGGTTTAACGTCATACGAGTTATACCCTAACGGTATTTCAACTAGCTTACCGTTCGATGTGCAGTTAGAAATTGTGCAATCGATCACCGGCTTTGAAAACGCACACATTTGTCGTCCTGGCTACGCTATTGAATATGACTTTTTTGATCCACGCGATTTAAAACAATCATTAGAAACAAAGTTTATTGATGGCTTATTTTTTGCTGGTCAAATTAATGGTACTACCGGTTACGAAGAAGCGGGTGCACAAGGTTTGATCGCAGGTATGAATGCAGCATTACAAGTACAAGGTAAAGAGTCGTGGACACCACGTCGTGATGAAGCCTATGTTGGCGTACTGATTGACGACTTAGCAACACTGGGTACAAAAGAACCGTATCGTATGTTTACTAGCCGCGCTGAATACCGTTTGCTACTTCGTGAAGACAACGCTGATATTCGTTTAACTGAAAAAGGTCGTGAACTAGGTTTAGTTAATGATGAACGTTGGCAAGCATTCAACGAAAAAATGGAAGTGATCGCTAAAGAGAAACAGCGTATTAAAGATACCTGGATCCATAAAGATCATGCCATGGTTAATAAAGTAAACGAATTACTTAAAACCCCACTTGTGCGTGAAGCTAGCTTAGAAGAATTACTGCGTCGTCCAGAAGTGCGTTATAACGACTTGATGGCGATTGAAGGACTCGGATCTGAGTTCACTAATCAGGCCGCTCTAGAACAGGTTGAAATTCATACAAAGTACGCAGGTTATATCGCGCGTCAACAAGATGAGATCAATAAGCAGCTTCGTCATGAAGAAACAATTTTACCAAAAGAGTTTGATTATAAAACCGTCTCTGGTTTATCAAACGAAGTAGTTGCTAAGCTAATTGATGCTCGTCCAGACACTATCGGCCAAGCTTCGCGTATTTCTGGTATCACCCCAGCGGCGATTTCGCTATTATTAGTGTATCTGAAGAAGCAAGGCTTGTTACGCAAAACTGCGTAACGGTAAAGGTACATTGTGTTACAGCAACAATTAACAACTTTGTTAGCGCAAACTGATATTGCGCTAACACAAAAACAACAGCAACAACTTGTCCGCTATGTTGAATTACTCGATAAGTGGAATAAAGCCTACAATTTAACCTCGGTACGTTTGCCTCAAGAAATGATGGTTAAACATATAATGGATAGCTTAGTTGTTGCTCCTCACTTGACCGGTCATCATTATATTGATGTTGGCACAGGTCCTGGTTTACCAGGCATAGTGTTAGCTATTGCCTTACCTGAAACGCAGTTTGTATTATTAGATAGTTTAGGTAAACGTGTACGTTTTTTAATGCATGTTAAACATGAGCTTGGCCTTGATAATGTCACCCCGGTGCAGTCAAGAGTTGAAGAATATCAACCAAGTGTTAAATTAGATGGCGTACTAAGTCGTGCATTTGCATCGTTACAAGATATGATTGACTGGTGCTCGCACTTAATTGATCATTCAGGTAAGTTCATTGCACTTAAAGGGGTATTTCCAAGTGAGGAATTAGACTCACTCCCTACAGGTGTTAAGTTTGAGCAAAAAATTGCATTAGAAGTACCGGATTTAGATGCACAACGACATTTAATAATTCTTTCTAAAGACTAGGGATCAGAGACACTGTGGCAAAAGTCATCGCATTAGCAAATCAAAAAGGTGGAGTAGGTAAAACTACCACTGCCGTTAATCTCGCTGCATCTATGGCTGCAACGAAGCGTAAAGTGCTGTTAATAGATCTCGACCCGCAAGGCAATGCGACCATGGGCAGTGGCGTCGACAAATATGGTGACGTCCCTACTATCTATGACTTGCTCATAGAAGATAAGCCTATTGATGAAGTGATTATTAAAGAAACCTCAGGCGAATATCATATGATTGCTGCAAACGGTGATGTGACCGCTGCAGAAGTTAAGCTGATGGAATTATTTGCGCGAGAAGTACGTTTGCGTAACGCGCTTGAAAAAATACAAGATCAGTATGAGTTTATTTTTATAGACTGCCCGCCTTCTTTAAATATGTTAACCGTTAATGCCATGGCCGCTGCCGATTCTATTTTAGTACCTATGCAATGTGAATATTATGCATTGGAAGGATTAACAGCATTAATGGACACGATTACGCAACTTGCTAAGTTAGTTAACCCTAACTTACAGATTGAAGGCATACTTCGTACTATGTACGATCCGCGTAATCGACTAGCAAATGATGTATCAGAACAATTAAAACAACATTTTGGCGATAAAGTATACCGTACGGTGATCCCACGTAATGTTCGACTTGCAGAAGCCCCAAGTTTTGGTGCCCCAGCAATGTACTACGATCGAGCATCAAGTGGCGCGAAAGCTTATTTAGCTCTCGCTGGTGAAATGCTACGCAGAAAAGAAAAAACAACTCCCGTTGTCGCCTAACTTTGAGGTAAAAAAATAACATGTCTGCTAAAAAACGAGGTTTAGGCCGAGGACTCGATGCGCTTTTAAGTTCATCTAAACCTGCACCAAGCGATCGCAAGGAACAGGATACTGCTAACGTAACCAGCGCAGTTGAAAATGCAGCGCAGCCTAGCAACAGTGAATTACAAAAACTACCGATCGAGCTTTTACACTCAGGTAAATACCAACCTCGTAAAGACATGTCTGAAGAGGCACTCGAAGAACTCGCCAGTTCGATACGCTCACAAGGAATTATTCAACCTATCGTTGTACGCCCTGTTGCGCATAACAGCTATGAGATTATTGCCGGTGAACGTCGCTGGCGTGCTGCGCAAATAGCTAAGCTTGAGTTTGTACCCTGTATTATTAAAGATGTACCTGATGAAGCTGCCGTTGCTATTGCTCTGATTGAAAATATTCAGCGTGAAGACTTAAACGCTATGGAAGAAGCGATTGCACTTAATCGGTTGCTTAATGAGTTTGAGTTAACACATCAACAAGTGGCTGATGCAGTTGGTAAATCACGTACGACCGTGACTAACTTATTACGCTTAAATAATCTAAATAACGATGTAAAGATATTGTTAGAGCATGGTGACATTGAAATGGGCCACGCACGTTGCTTATTAGCACTTGAAGGCGAAGTGCAATCAGATGCAGCCCGTTTAGCTGTTGCAAAGGCATTGACCGTTCGCGAAACTGAAAAACTAGTACGCTCTATTTTAGAGCCAGCTCCAGCAAAAGAAGTAATAGAAAAAGACCCAGATGTTAAACAGTTAGAGCAGCAGCTTGCTGATAACCTAGGGGCAAAGGTAGAAATAAATTACAACAAAAAAGGCAAAGGGAAATTGGTTATTTCTTACACTAATCTTGACGAGTTAGACGGTATTTTAAACCGTATCAATCAAGACTATTCCCACCATTAATTTATTGGATGTCTAAAAAGGGACATTTACAGCGATTTTGTGTTACAAAGCACCTACTCAAGTTGCAAAACTGGCAGGATTAAGTATAATTTCGCCAGTTTTCATACCCTGACAATTAGAGCGTCATAAAGGTTAATTAAAAGTGACTAATAAGTTAGCAAGCCCGTATAGGCTTGCCGCATTAAAATTAATTTGCCTTCAGGGATTTGTAGCCCTTTTAGCTGCACTAATAATTTTTATAGGTTGGGAAACCAATGCCGCACTTTCAGCTCTAGCTGGTGGCGCAGTCGCAGTACTTCCTAACTTTGTATTTGCGCTTTATGCATTCAGATATATGGGTGCAAGTCGAGCAAATCAAGCGTATGCCTCGTTGAAACGCGGCAACGGATTAAAATTTATGCTAACAATCGTTTTGTTTGCACTAATGCTAAAGCTTTATCCGGTAGTACTGCTACCTTTCTTTTGTGCTTATGTGTTGGTGTTGTTTACAGGATTGTTTACACCCGTTTTTTTTAAACATTAACTTTTGGGATATAACATGGCTGCAGAAGAAGTTACTCTATCTAGCCATATTCAGCACCACTTAACCAATGCTAAGATGTGCTCGACCGACGCTGGTCTTGCCTTCAATAAAGCATGTACGGATAGTGGCTTCTGGACATGGCATATAGATACCCTCGCATGGTCTATCGGACTAGGTCTAATATTTTTATGGATCTTCCGTAGTGCCGCAAAAAAATCAACTCTGGGTGTACCTGGAAAACTTCAATGTTTCATTGAAATGGTTGTTGAGTTCGTTGGCGACAACGTACGCGATACCTTCCACGGTAAAAGTAAGCTAATTGCACCATTAGCATTAACAATATTCGTTTGGATATTCTTAATGAACTTAATGGATTTAATCCCAGTTGACTTCCTACCTGCATTTGCTGGCTTTGTTGGCGAAACTGCATTCGGTATGGATTCACACGACGTATACATGAAAATTGTACCAACTACAGATATCAACATGACAGCTGCACTTGCGCTGGGCGTGTTCATTCTAATGATTGGTTACTCAATTAAAATCAAAGGTATCGGCGGTTTTATTAAAGAACTAACACTTCACCCGTTTAGTTCAAACAATACAGCTATGCAGATTCTTTTAATCCCATTCAACCTATTACTAGAACTTATCGCATTGGTTTCTAAGCCGTTTTCACTGGCACTGCGTTTGTTCGGTAACTTATATGCAGGTGAATTAATCTTCATCCTTATAGGTGCTATAGGTTTAATGCAACTACCGTTGCACTTTGTGTGGGCTGTATTCCATATCTTGGTAATTGTATTGCAAGCATTCGTATTCATGATGCTAACAATCGTATACCTAAGCATGGCAAGTTCGGATAATCACTAATTTATAACTTTTAATTTTTACTTTTAATTACAATTGAAACTTTGGAGAAAAAAATGGAACTAGTATTAGGTCTTAAGTACATCGCAGTAGCTTTACTTATCGGCTTCGGTGCAATCGGCACAGCAATCGGTTTTGGTAACATGGGCGGTAAATTCCTTGAAGCATGTGCGCGTCAACCTGAGCTTGCACCATCGCTACAAGTTAAAATGTTTATCCTTGCTGGTCTAATCGATGCTGTAGCAATGATTGGTGTTGGTATCGCGATGGTATTGTTGTTCGTACTTTAATTTTATTTTTTGAACAGCTTACTATTTAAGGAGGAGCGGTTGTGAACTTAAACGCCACTCTTATCGGTGAATTAATTGCGTTTACGGTGTTCGTATTATTTTGTATGAAATACGTATGGCCACCACTAAACGGTGCAATTGAAGCTCGCCAGAAGAAAATCGAAGATGGTTTAGCTGCCTCTGATAGAGCCGAGAAAGACTTAGAACTAGCGCAACAGAAAGCTGCAGAACAGCTTAAAGATGCAAAGGCTCAAGCGGCTGATATCATTGATCAAGCTAAAAAGCGTGCCGTGCTAATTGTTGACGAAGAAACTGTTCGTGGTCAGCAAGAGCGTGAAAAAATTATTGCTCAAGGGCACTCTGAAATTGAATCAGAGCGTAACCGTGTGACAGAAGAGCTACGTAAGCAAGTAGCAACTCTGGCAGTGGTTGGCGCAGAAAGAATTTTAGAGCGCGAAATCAATCAAGCCGCACATAGTGACATCGTTGAAAAACTTGTCGCTGAGCTGTAATTAGGAGGGTATGAGCATGTCTGAATTGACTACTATCGCTCGCCCATACGCTAAAGCGGCTTTTGAACTTGCCGTTGAAAAAGGCGCTATTGATAGCTGGAATGACATGTTGTTCTTTGCTGGCCACGTTGCCAGCAATGAACAGGCATCTACCATTTTAGCTGGATTGCCTACTGCTACCGCACAAGCTGAGTTATTTATTAACTTATGTGGTGAGCAGCTCAACGAACAAGGTCAGAACCTAGTTAAGGTGATGGCTGAAAATGGACGTTTGATTGCACTACCTGAAGTTGCCCATTTATTTTCTGCTTTAAAAGCAGACTATGAAAAAGAAATCGATATTGATGTGATTTCGGCAACACCTCTTGCTGCAGCCCAGCAAGAATCATTGGTAGCGGCACTTGAAAAACGTTTCGCACGCAAAGTTAAGCTGAATTGTAGTGAAGACGCTACAGTAGTTGGCGGCCTTATTATTAAGGCAGGCGACACTGTAATTGACGGCTCTTTACGCGGTAAATTAAATCGCTTAGCCACAACACTACAATCGTAATTGGGAAAAAGAGCATGCAACTTAATTCCACTGAAATTTCAGATCTGATCAAACAACGTATTGAGAAGTTCGAAGTTGTAAGTGAAGCTCGTAACGAAGGTACAATTGTATCTGTTACTGACGGTATCATTCGCATCCACGGTCTAGCTGACTGTATGCAAGGTGAGATGATTGAGCTTCCTGGCAACCGTTATGCTATCGCACTAAACCTTGAGCGCGACTCAATTGGTGCAGTAGTAATGGGTCCTTACGCTGACCTTACAGAAGGCGTAAAAGTATACACAACTGGTCGTATCTTAGAAGTTCCTGTTGGTGCGGGTCTACTTGGTCGTGTTGTAAACACACTAGGTGCTCCTATCGATGGTAAAGGCGCTTTAGATAACGACGGGTTTGAACCTGTAGAAAAAATTGCACCTGGTGTAATCGAGCGTCAATCAGTAGATGAGCCAGTACAAACTGGTTACAAATCTATCGATGCGATGATTCCAGTTGGTCGTGGTCAGCGTGAGCTTGTTATCGGTGACCGCCAAACAGGTAAAACTGCACTAGCAATCGATGCAATCATCAACCAAAAAGACACAGGCGTTAAGTGTGTGTACGTAGCGGTTGGTCAAAAAGCATCTACTATTGCTAACGTAGTACGTAAATTAGAAGAGCACGGTGCACTTGCAAATACTATCGTAGTTGTAGCATCTGCTTCTGAATCTGCGGCACTTCAGTACTTAGCACCGTTCTCGGGCTGTACTATGGGTGAATACTTCCGTGACCGTGGTGAAAACGCATTAATCGTATATGATGATTTATCTAAGCAAGCTGTTGCTTACCGTCAAATCTCATTGCTACTTAAGCGTCCACCAGGCCGTGAAGCATACCCAGGTGACGTATTCTACCTTCACTCGCGTCTTTTAGAGCGTGCATCACGTGTAAACACTGATTACGTAGAAAAGTTCACTAATGGTGAAGTGAAAGGTAAAACAGGTTCATTGACGGCATTGCCTATCATTGAAACTCAAGGCGGCGACGTTTCTGCGTTCGTACCGACAAACGTTATCTCTATCACCGATGGTCAGATCTTCTTAGAAACTGACTTATTCAACTCAGGTATCCGTCCGGCAGTAAATGCTGGTATCTCGGTATCGCGTGTTGGTGGTGCTGCACAAACTAAAATCGTTAAGAAACTAGGTGGCGGTATCCGTCTAGCCCTAGCTCAGTACCGTGAATTAGCTGCGTTCTCGCAGTTCGCGTCTGACCTTGATGATGCTACTCGTGCTCAACTTGAGCATGGTGAGCGTGTAACAGAGCTAATGAAGCAGAAACAGTACGCGCCAATGTCTGTTGCTGAAATGTCTTTGTCGTTATTCGCAGCTGAGAAAGGTTACTTGCAAGACATCGAAATCTCTAAAATCATGGATTTCGAAGCGGCATTACTTTCTTTCGCAAATAGCACATACGCAGAGCTTATGGCTCAAATCAATGAAACTGGTAACTACAACGCCGAGATCGAAGCGCAGCTTAAAGAACTTCTAGAGAAGTGCAAGTCTACGCAAACTTGGTAATTTAGTTATTAATGGTGTGCTTTATATCCTAAGGCACACCTTGATTCGGAGAGAGAGTCATGGCCAGCGGAAAAGAGATTAAAAGCAAGATCGGCAGTATTAAAAATACTCAAAAGATCACTAGCGCAATGGAAATGGTTGCTGCGTCTAAAATGAAAAAGGCGCAAGAACGAGTGGCTTCAAGCCGTCCATACGCTGAAAAATTACGTAAAGTGATTGGTCGTGTTGCTCAAGCAAATCTTGATTTTACTCACCCGTTCTTAGAAGAGCGTGAAGTAAAACGAGTTGGTTATATTGTTATCTCTACTGACCGTGGTCTATGTGGCGGCTTAAACTCAAATGAGTTTAAAAAAGTTGCATTAGACATTAAAGCGTGGAAAGAGAAAGGCGTAGATGCTGATTTTGCTACTTTAGGTAGTAAAGCAGCTGGCTTCTTTCAACGTTTTGGTGGTCAAGTGCTTGCTAAAAAAGCAGGTCTTGGAGATAAGCCTTCAGTACAGGACGTAATTGGTCCGGTAAAAATAATGCTAGATGCATTCTCTGAAGGTAAAATTGACCGTTTATTCCTGGTATATAACAACTTTGTTAATACCATGAAGCAAGAGCCAATAGTAGATCAGTTACTCCCTTTGCCAAAAGCTGAAGAAGAAGTATCTACACATGCGTGGGATTACTTATATGAACCAAACCCAGAGGCTATTTTAGAGTCGTTGTTAGTACGTTTCATTGAATCTCAAGTATACCAAGGTGTAGTTGAAAACGCTGCCTCTGAACAGGCTGCCCGCATGGTTGCAATGAAAGCTGCAACTGATAATGCCGGTGACCTTATGGATGAGTTACAGCTTGTATATAACAAAGCTCGCCAAGCAGCAATCACACAAGAAATTAGTGAGATTTGTTCTGGTTCAGCAGCAGTTTAATGCTTCAGGCAAAGATTAACGAGAGGAATAGACATGAGTTTAGGTAAGGTCGTCCAAATTATCGGCGCCGTTG
The DNA here is from genome assembly GCF_030407535.1 of Pseudoalteromonas sp. APC 3224. Taxonomy (GTDB): domain Bacteria; phylum Pseudomonadota; class Gammaproteobacteria; order Enterobacterales; family Alteromonadaceae; genus Pseudoalteromonas. Next base: position 54,707 of record NZ_JASDDF010000032.1, read on the forward strand.
TGGATATCGAATTTCCACAAGACAGCGTGCCAGCCGTATATGACGCGCTAAAAGTAACAGATGGCGATTTAGCTGGTTTGACTTTAGAAGTTCAACAGCAGCTAGGTGGCGGTGTGGTACGTACTATCGCACTAGGTACTACAGACGGTTTACGTCGTGGTGCTTCAGTAGAAAACACAGGCGAAGCAATTCAAGTTCCAGTTGGTACTAAGACCCTAGGTCGTATCATGAACGTACTTGGTGAGCCAATTGATGAAGCAGGTCCAATCGGTGAAGACGAGCGTATGTCTATCCACCGTGCAGCACCTACTTACGAAGAGCAATCAAGCTCAGTTGAACTTTTAGAAACGGGTATCAAGGTAATCGACCTTGTATGTCCATTCGCTAAAGGTGGTAAAGTTGGTTTATTCGGTGGTGCCGGTGTTGGTAAAACCGTAAACATGATGGAACTTATCCGTAACATCGCAATCGAGCACAGCGGCTACTCAGTATTCGCAGGTGTTGGTGAGCGTACTCGTGAGGGTAACGATTTCTACCATGAGATGAACGATTCAAACGTACTTGATAAAGTATCGCTTGTATACGGTCAGATGAACGAGCCACCGGGTAACCGTTTACGCGTAGCGTTAACAGGTCTTACTATGGCTGAGAAGTTCCGTGATGAAGGTCGCGACGTACTTTTCTTCGTAGATAACATCTACCGTTATACACTTGCGGGTACAGAAGTATCAGCACTTCTTGGTCGTATGCCATCAGCGGTAGGTTACCAGCCTACACTTGCTGAAGAAATGGGTGTACTTCAAGAGCGTATCGCATCTACTAAGACTGGTTCAATTACTTCAATCCAAGCGGTATACGTACCTGCGGATGATTTAACGGATCCATCTCCAGCAACAACGTTTGCTCACTTAGATGCAACAGTGGTACTTTCACGTGATATCGCATCACTAGGTATCTACCCAGCGGTAGACCCTCTTGATTCATCTTCACGTCAGCTTGATCCACAAGTAATCGGTGAAGAGCATTACGGTATAGCGCGCGGCGTTCAAACAGTTCTTCAGCGTTACAAAGAACTTAAAGACATCATCGCGATTCTAGGTATGGACGAGCTTTCTGACGAAGATAAGCAACTTGTATCTCGTGCACGTAAAATCCAGCGTTTCCTATCTCAGCCATTCTTCGTGGCAGAGGTATTTACAGGTGCGCCAGGTAAATACGTATCACTTAAAGACACAATTGCAGGCTTCAAAGGTATCTTAAACGGTGAGTTTGATGATATGCCAGAGCAAGCGTTCTACATGGTTGGCTCTATTGAAGAAGCTCAAGAAAAAGCCAAAAGCATGTAATTAGGAGGGTAGTATGGCAGCTATGACTGTACATCTTGATGTAGTAAGTGCTGAAGAGAAATTATTTTCTGGTTTAGTAGAATCTATTCAAGTATCTGGTAGTGAAGGTGAGTTAGGTGTTAACGCCGGTCACGCCCCACTACTAACTGCCCTTAAACCTGGTATGGTACGTTTAGTTAAGCAATTTGGTGAAGAAGAACTCATCTATATTGCTGGCGGTACACTAGAAGTTCAACCGAACATAGTGACCGTACTTGCTGATACAGCTGTTCGTGGTGAAGACCTGGACGAGAAAGCTGCAGAGCAAGCTAAACGTGACGCTGAAGCCCAAATGGCAAAAGGTGCATCTGCTGAGCTTGATTACAATCAAGCCGCAATGCAACTAGCTGAAGCAATTGCTCAGCTACGCGTTATTCAGCAATTACGTAAAAAGTAAGCCTATCTGGTTTTTAAAAGCCCACTTTATGTGGGCTTTTTTGTGCCTGATGATAAATCCCGTCGCTATTTGTAAATAAATTAATCGTTATGGCTAATATCTCTTCATTATTACTTATATCTGCGCAAGATCCTCGCTACAATAATCCTATTCTATTAGGTGTTACTTTGCTTAAGTTAAGATTCAGTAGCCATTGCTTAGCCTACTGAGTATTTGCACATGATGTGACTTACGTAATCTACTTTGCAGCACACTTATTCTATTAAGCTAAAACAACGGAAAAAGGAAATTGTTTTAATGGCTCTAACAACGGTTATTCTTGCAGCGGGTAAAGGTACCCGTATGCGTTCTGCTCTTCCTAAGGTACTGCATAAAGTGGCAGGTAAACCTATGGTGCAACATGTTATCGATAATGCCAATGCGCTAGGTGCAACCTCTACTAACTTAGTTTATGGTCACGGCGGCGAACTATTACAACAACAATTAGCCGATAATAACGTAAACTGGGTGCTGCAAGCTGAACAGCTAGGTACAGGCCACGCAGTGGCACAAGCTAACCCACATATAAATGACGACTACACTGTACTGGTTTTATACGGTGACGTACCTTTAACTAAGCAATCTACACTTGAACGTTTATTAGCAGCGACACCTAAAAATGGTTTAGCAGTATTAACCGTTAATTTAGCAAACCCAAATGGTTACGGGCGTATGCTACGTGTTGATGGCAAGCTAGTGGGTATTGTTGAACAAAAAGATGCCAATGCAGAGCAGTTACTTATTAACGAAGTAAACACCGGTATTATGGCGGTTAATGGTAAGCTTTTAAAAACATGGTTAGGTAATTTATCTAACAATAATGCTCAAGGCGAATACTACCTAACAGATATAGTCGCTATGGCGCACAGTGAAGGTGTAGAAATTACATCAGCACAGCCTGATCATCCAATGGAAGTTGAAGGTGCAAATAACCGCGTACAACTTGCAGGATTAGAGCGTGCTTACCAAGCATGGCAAGCAGAAGACTTGATGTTAAATGGAGCCACCCTTGCTGACCCTGCACGTATTGACGTACGTGGCGACGTTAAAACAGGTGAAGATGTCCTCATCGATATCAACGTTATTTTTGAAGGCAATGTAACGCTTGGTAATAACGTACAAATTGGACCTAACTGTGTACTTAAAAACTGTAGCATTGGCGATAATGTTATTATTAAAGCCAATACACTAATTGAAGATGCATCAGTTGCGGCTCAATGTACACTCGGTCCATACGCCCGCCTTCGTCCTGGTGCAGTAATGGAAGAAGACTCGCACATTGGCAATTTTGTCGAAATGAAAAAAACCCGTTTAGGCAAAGGTTCTAAAGCAAACCACTTAAGTTACTTAGGTGATGCTGAAATTGGCGAGAAAGTGAATATTGGCGCAGGCACAATTACCTGTAACTACGATGGGGTTAATAAAGCAAAAACCATTATTGGCAATAATGCCTTTATAGGCTCTAACTCATCACTGGTTGCTCCTGTAAATATTGGTGCTACAGCAACTGTGGGTGCAGGCTCTGTTATTACCAATGCCGTAGCGGATGATCAGCTAGCCGTAGCACGTGGCAAGCAACGTAATTTAGATGGTTGGAAACGCCCAGTTAAAAAATAGTAATGACCATTACTTATTAAATATTTAAAGCGAGTTTTATAACTCGCTTTTTATTGTCTAAATATTCTATAAATAAAAATGCCATACTGTTGTCATCCCTGTGTGTTGATATTTAACTAATACAACACTAAGGAAAACAATAATGTTAAACAAATCAATAATAGCCCTTTCTTTGCTATCACTATTAACTGGTTGCTCACTAGATGGTGATGACGGCCAAGATGGCGCACAGGGTGTACAAGGTACAGCGGGTAATAATGGCGAAAACGGCACTAATGCAAATTCAGCTTTAAATATCAATCTTATTGGCCGCGCAGTACTCAATGCACAAAGCCCGGAAGGGGCAGCTGAAATAGTCGCCTACCAAGCCTCTAAAAAATGGATTTATGCCATTAATAGCTCTGGTGATGAAGCTGTTGTGAATATCATTCCTGCCGATACGTTCGACACTGCAGCATTAGTAAAAGATAACGAAGGTATTGTAACTGCGACCAACTTAGCCTCTGCCATTACGCTCTCACTAAATGAAAATACGCCTGGCGATGCAAACAGCATAGCTATCGATGCGAATAACCAATTATTAGCGGTAGCAATGGCTGCTACAAGCGTGGGTGAAGCTGGCCAAATAGCGTTTTACAATATTAGCGGAGATACACCAGTATTTATTAAAAATGTAACAGTAGGTGCCCTACCCGACATGGTAGCATTTAGTCATGATGGTGCAAAAGTAGTGGTTGCTAATGAAGGCGAACCTAATGGCGACTACAGTATCGACCCCGAAGGCACTATCAGCATTATCGATATTAATAACGGCACTATTGCCGATACTGCTATGAGCATAAACTTTCAAGCTTACAATAATAAGCAAGCAGAATTAGAAGCGCAGGGTTTAGTGTTTGCCAATCCTACTGGACGTACTATTAATGGTAATTTAATAAATACCACCGTCGCTATGGATTTAGAGCCAGAGTATGTGAGTATTTCCAAGGATAATAAATACGCCTATGTCTCTATTCAAGAAAATAACGCTCTAGCTATCATCAATCTTGAAGATAATTCCCTTGAGCTAAAAGGGCTCGGTTTTAAAGATTGGTCAAACTTACAATTTGACGCTTCAGACAAAGACGGCGGTGTTAACTTTAAATCATACCCTGGTTTATATGGCATGTATCAGCCAGATACAATTGCAAGTTTTAGTTGGAAGGGAGCCAACTTTATTGTATCTGCCAATGAGGGTGATGCACGCGAATACTTTTTTGATGCCAGCGATGAAGCTGATTGTATAGCCAAGGGCGGCCTTGATTATGACGCTAAAGATGGGTGTTTGGCATATATAGATGAAAGCCGCGTAGAAGATCTAGCTCTCGCAGCTAACTTCGATTACTTAAATAACGATGATAATGACATTGGTCGTTTAAAAGTTACAACAGTAAAAGGTGATAAAAATAATGATGGCCAATACGAATCTCTTTATGCCTATGGCGCACGCTCATTTACCATTTGGGATAGCAATGGGCTGGTGGTGTTTGACTCAGGCGATCAAATTGCACGGGTGACCGCTTCTGTTCATGGTAACGCGTTTAATAACAACGAAGATGAAAACAAAGGCGATACACGCTCAGATGATAAAGGGGCAGAACCCGAAGCGCTAACATTAGGTAAGGTTGGAGATAGGTTGTTTGCTTTTGTTGGCTTAGAGCGTATGGGCACAATAATGGTATTTGATATAACCAACCCTTACGATGTGAAATTTCAAGACTACTTCTATAATCGTGGTTTAGAACCAAGTGCAGATATAAGTGGCGACCTTGCTCCTGAAGGAATGACATTTGTTCCTGCAGCGCAAAGTGCAACAAACGAAGCACTGCTTATAGTCGGTAATGAAATCTCAGGCTCAATTGCCGTATGGGAAATAGCAACTCAGTAATTAATAAAGTGTTATGTAAAAGCGATTAGCAGTTATCTATAAATCGCTTTTACTTCCTCCCCCTCTTGCAATCATGCCTTGTGTGAATGAATTTTAATCAAAAACTGCTCTGCAGCCCTTTGTTTGTATGGTTACTGTACTAAATTGAAATTAATTTAATAAAACTGAAATAAAGCATTGACCCTCTCCAGAATATCCCTATAATGCGCATCCACTGACCCGGCAGGCAGCAATGAAAAGCGCTGAACAAACGGTAAGTGAGTCGAGTAAAACTTAGCTTTCAAATCTTTTAAAAGAAACTGAAAATTAAGTGTTGACAAAAAAATAGGAAAGCGTAATATGCGCAGCCCTAGCGAGATAAAGTTAAACGCTTTAATCGCAGCGTTCTTTAACAATATAAAGCAATCATCTGTGTGGGCACTCGTACAGATTGAGTTCTAACA
>NZ_JASDDF010000003.1:0-64127 GCF_030407535.1 Pseudoalteromonas sp. APC 3224
TCTGACCATTTGTTTTTCATCTTATTAACCTTTCTTTACCCTCTGTGATCTGTGTATTATTTGAACTTTGTTTAAATTACGTTACGCTGGCCTTAGGGCTTTAAAACTGCCGTAAATTGACAGTAATTACGGTTTTTGATAACGTATGGAAAAATTTGGTATGACCAATTTACCTTTTGGTCAGGTCATTCAGTTAAAAGCCTTATTTAATGGGCTGCTAGCACTTATACAACGCGGACGTTGATTGATGTCTTTAAAAATTAAAGCGGCAAAATTATCTGATGTTATTTTACAACAACTTGAGAACATGATTCTTGAGGGGTCGTTAGCACCAGGAGAAAAGTTACCACCGGAGCGTGAACTCGCTAAGCAATTTGAAGTGTCGCGTCCGTCGTTGCGTGAAGCCATTCAAAAGCTTGAGGCAAAAGGGCTTGTAACCCGTCGTCAAGGTGGTGGAACGTATGTAAAAAATCAATTGGAAGAGGGGCTGACTGATCCGTTGTTTGATTTGATCAGTAAACACCCCGAATCGCAATTTGATTTATTAGAATTTCGTCATGCGCTAGAGGGAATTGCGGCTTATTACGCAGCACTTCGCGGAACAAGCAACGATTTTGCAAAAGTAAAACAGAGCTTTGATCAGATTGCATTAGCTAAAGATGAATTAAAGCAAAAAGCCAAAGCGATTAATGACTTTCATTTTTGCATCGCAGAGGCGTCTCATAACGTAGTGTTACTGCATTTAGTAAGAGGGATGCAAAGCTTACTTGAGCAGAATGTTTTACAAAATTTAACGGTATTACTTAAAAAGTCAGATATAAGCAGCCAATTAGCTGAGCATAGACGCTTATTAATGGATGCAGTGATTGACGGTAATCCTGAACAAGCTCGCTTAGCGAGTAATGCGCATTTAGCCTATATTGAAGAAGCATTGCTTGAAGCGGGTAAAGAGCATTCGCGAATTGAACGTAGTTTAAGACGCACCAAACAAAATTAAGCAAGTACATTCACTGTTAACTTGAGTTAACAGTGAAGTATTCAATACATAAAATTAGTATTTTAAACATAAGGAAACCTCCATATGTCTGAAGTCAATAAAATTGACGTAGACGCGCTAGAAACACAAGAGTGGTTACAAGCTCTTGAATCGGTTGTGCGCGAAGAAGGTGTTGAACGAGCTCAGTTTTTACTTGAGCAAGTGTTAGAACAAGCCCGTTTAGACGGTGTTGATATGCCAACAGGCATTAACACAAACTACGTTAATACGATTCCGGTTGATCAAGAGCCTGCCTACCCTGGCGATGTAAATCTTGAGCGCCGTATTCGTTCAATTATTCGCTGGAACGCGATTATGATTGTATTGCGTGCATCGAAAAAAGATCTCGACTTAGGCGGCCATATGGCGTCTTACCAATCGTCTGCTGCATTTTACGAAGTGTGTTTTAACCATTTCTTTAAAGCGCCAAATGATGTTGATGGCGGCGATTTAGTTTATTACCAAGGTCATATTTCTCCGGGTATTTATGCGCGTGCATTTGTTGAAGGGCGTTTAAGTGCTGAACAGCTTGATAATTTCCGTCAGGAAGTAGATGGTAAAGGCCTACCTTCTTACCCTCATCCTAAATTAATGCCTGAGTTTTGGCAGTTCCCAACAGTATCTATGGGCTTAGGTCCAATTTCTTCAATTTACCAAGCACGTTTCTTAAAATATTTAGATGGCCGTGGCTTAAAAGACACTAAAAACCAACGTGTATATGCGTTTTTAGGTGATGGTGAAATGGATGAGCCAGAATCACGTGGTGCTATTTCTTTTGCTGCCCGTGAAAAGCTAGATAATCTATGTTACTTAGTTAACTGTAACCTACAGCGCTTAGATGGCCCTGTAATGGGTAATGGTAAAATCATTCAAGAGCTAGAAGGCCTATTTAAAGGCGCTGGCTGGAATGTTATTAAACTTGTTTGGGGCAGCGGTTGGGATATTCTGCTTGCTAAAGACACCACAGGTAAATTACTACAGTTAATGAACGAAACTGTTGATGGTGATTACCAAACATATAAAGCGAAAGATGGCGCGTACGTACGTGAACATTTCTTTGGTCGTTACCCAGAAACAGCAGCACTTGTTGCTGATATGACAGATGAAGAAATTTTCGCCCTTAAGCGCGGTGGTCATGAGCCTTCAAAACTGTTTGCTGCATTTAAAAAAGCAGAAGAGACGAAAGGTCGTCCAACAGTGATCCTTGCTAAAACAGTAAAAGGTTACGGCATGGGTGAAGCGGCTGAAGGTAAAAACATTGCGCACCAAGTTAAGAAAATGGATATGTCGCATGTGGCTCACTTACGCTCACGTTTAGGCTTAGATGATTTAGTATCTGAAGAGCAATTAAAAGAGCTACCATACTTAGAGCTTGAAAAAGATTCTCCAGAGTATAAGTACCTTCATGCACGTCGTGAGGCGCTTCAAGGTTACACGCCAACACGTATTGCTAAGTTCTCTGAAAAGTTACAGTTACCAGAAGTAGATGCGTTCAAGCCATTACTTGAAGAGCAAAAACGTGATATTTCAACCACTATGGGCTTTGTACGTGCACTTAATATCTTATTAAAAGATAAAGGTATTGGTAAAAATATTGTGCCAATTATTGCCGATGAAGCACGTACTTTTGGTATGGAAGGTTTATTCCGTCAAATCGGTATTTACAACCCACATGGCCAAAATTATACCCCTCAAGACCGTGATATTGTTTCTTACTACAAAGAAGCAACCTCAGGGCAGGTATTACAAGAAGGGATTAACGAGCTAGGTGCAATGTCGTCATGGGTTGCTGCTGCAACATCTTACAGCACCAACGACTTACCGATGATCCCATTCTACATTTACTACTCTATGTTTGGTTTCCAACGTGTTGGTGACATGGCATGGATGGCAGGGGATCAACAAGCACGTGGTTTCTTATTAGGTGCTACAGCGGGTCGTACAACGCTAAATGGCGAAGGCTTACAACATGAAGATGGCCACAGCCACATTCTTGCAAACACAGTACCTAACTGTATTTCTTACGATCCTACTTATGCATTTGAAGTAGCGGTTATCGTGCAAGACGGTATTCGTCGTATGTACGGTGAAGAGCAAGAAAATATTTACTACTACCTAACGCTAATGAACGAAAATTACCATCAGCCAGCAATGCCAGAAGGCGCTGAAGAAGGTATTCGTAAAGGTATCTACAAGCTAGAAAGCTACGAAGGTAAAAAAGCCAACGTACAGCTATTAAGCTCAGGTACTATCATGACTGAAGTGCGTAAAGCTGCGGCAATTTTAAGCGAAGAGTTTGGTATTGCGTCTGATGTTTACTCAGTAACTTCATTCAATGAACTTACCCGTGATGGACAAGATGTTGAACGTTTCAACATGCTTAACCCAGAAAGCGAGCAAAAAACGCCATACATCACTAGCGTATTAAACGATTCAGTAACTGTTGCTGCAACGGATTACATGAAAAACTACGCAGAACAAGCGCGTTCATTTATTCCAAGCAATAACTACAAAGTATTGGGTACAGATGGTTACGGTCGTTCAGACAGCCGTGAAAACCTACGTCGTCACTTTGAAGTTAACGCAAGCTACGTGGTAGTTGCGACATTATCTGAACTTGCTAAACGTGGTGAAGTTGAAAAGTCAGTGGTTGTTGAAGCAATTAAAAAATTCAACATCGACACTAACAAACTAAATCCACTGTACGCATAAGAGGTTTGCAATGAGTATTGAAATTAAAGTACCTGATATCGGTGGCGATGAAGTAGAAGTAACCGAAATACTAGTGAGCGTTGGCGATAAAGTTGAAGTTGACCAATCACTATTAAGTGTTGAAGGTGATAAAGCTGCGATGGAAGTACCTGCTGAACAAGCCGGTACGGTAAAAGAAATTAAAGTAAATGTGGGTGACACTGTTACCACAGGCACTTTAGTGTTCATCTTTGAAGGTGAAGCGCAAGACTCTGCTGCTGACTCTAAAGAAGCTGAAAAAACCGATGAAGCAGCACCTGCTGCGTCATCGGCTTCATCAATCAAAGAAGTCACTGTGCCTGATATTGGTGATGACGAAGTTGAAGTAACTGAAATTATGGTTGCAGTTGGTGATAGCGTAGAAGAAGAGCAATCTATCTTAAACGTTGAAGGCGACAAAGCGGCAATGGAAGTACCAGCACCCTTTGCCGGTACAGTAAAAGAAATTAAAGTAAATACTGGTGACAAAGTGAAAACGGGTTCATTAGTATTTGTTTTTGAAGTGTCAGGTGGTGATAACCAAAGTGCCCCTGCAGCGGATTCAAAAGCACAAGAGAAGCCTGCTGAACAAGCATCGGCATCAAGCACTAAAGAAGTTAGCGTGCCTGATATTGGTGATGACGAAGTTGAAGTAACAGAAGTGATGGTTGCGGTTGGCGATAGCGTAGAAGAAGAGCAATCTATCTTAAACGTTGAAGGCGACAAAGCAGCTATGGAAGTACCGGCGCCGTTTGCAGGTACTGTTAAAGAGATTAAAGTAGCGACTGGCGATAAAGTTAAAACGGGATCATTGATTTTTGTATTTGAAGTGGCGGGTAGTGCACCAGCTGCAGCACCTGCAGAAAAATCAGCACCAGCGCCTAAAACAGAATCTAAGCCGGCAGCTCAGGCTGAGTCAAAATCAGCAGCATCATCTGCTAAAGCAAGCTCTGAAAGCTTTGAAAACAATAGCGCTTATGCACATGCATCTCCAGTGGTTCGCCGTTTAGCACGTGAGTTTGGTATTAACCTTGCCAACGTTAAAGGCACGGGCCGTAAAAACCGTGTTGTTAAAGAAGACGTGCAAAACTATGTTAAGCAACTGGTTAAGCAAGTTGAGTCTGGTCAAGTATCAGCAGCTAAAGGCAATGCTGGTGGCGGTGAGCTTGGTTTAATTCCATGGCCAAAAGTTGATTTTGCTAAGTTTGGTGAAATAGAAGAGAAAAAACTCTCTCGTATTCAAAAGCTGTCAGGTAAAAACTTACACCGTAACTGGGTGCAAATCCCACATGTTACCCAGTTTGATGAAGCGGATATCACGAGCCTTGAGCAGTTCCGTAAAGAGCAAAATGCCCTTAACGAGAAGAAAAAGCTGGGTGTTAAAATTACGCCATTAGTATTTGTAATGAAAGCAGCTGCTAAAGCGCTTGCTGAGTTCCCTACATTTAACTCATCGCTTTCAGAGGATGGCGAAAGCTTAATCCTTAAAAAGTACATTAATATTGGTGTAGCGGTTGATACGCCAAATGGCTTAGTTGTACCAGTATTTAAAGATGTTGATAAAAAAGGCATTATTGAACTATCTCGTGAACTAATGGAAGTATCTGTTAAAGCGCGTGATGGCAAGTTAAGTTCATCAGATATGCAAGGTGGTTGTTTTACTATTTCAAGCCTAGGTGGCATTGGCGGTACGGCATTTACGCCGATTGTGAATGCGCCTGAGGTGGCAATTTTAGGTGTGTCAAAATCTGAAATGAAGCCTAAGTGGAATGGTAAAGAGTTTGAGCCTAAGCTAATGGTTCCACTTTCAATGTCTTACGACCATAGAGTGATTGACGGTGCACTTGCTGCACGCTTTACTGTTACTCTTGCAAGTTACATGAGTGATATACGCCAGTTAGTGATGTGATCACTACAGAGTGAGTAAAATCAAATCCCAGCCAGTTGTTTTTAGCTGGGATTTTTATCATTTGCAATGATACAATATTTGCACAAATGCCCTTTTCTGCCTTGCAGAAACATGGCAGTTAAATTTTGGGGCTGTGTCCCGTTCAAACAATAAAGGTAATAGCATGAGCAACGAATTAAAAACTCAAGTTGTTGTACTAGGCGGTGGTCCTGGTGGTTACTCTGCGGCTTTTCGCGCTGCTGACTTGGGCTTAGAAGTTACATTAGTAGAATCTCGCGAGACATTAGGCGGTGTATGTCTTAATGTTGGTTGTATTCCTTCTAAAGCACTTTTACACGTAGCTAAAGTGATTGATGATGCTGCAGAAATGTCATCTCACGGCGTTACTTTTGGCGCACCAAAAATTGACTTAGATGAAGTTCGTTCTTGGAAAGACTCTGTTGTTGGCCAGCTTACAGGTGGCTTAGACGGCATGGCTAAAATGCGTAAAGTAAAAGTTGTATCTGGTTACGGTAAATTTACTGGTAGCAACACTTTAGATGTTGAAGGCGCTGACGGTAAAACAACCATTACCTTTGATAACGCAATTATTGCTGCGGGTTCTAAACCTGTAAACTTACCTTTCATCCCTGAGGATGATCGCGTTATTGATTCAACGGGCGCGCTAGAGCTTAAAGATGTTCCTGAAAAGCTACTTGTTTTAGGTGGTGGTATTATCGGTCTTGAAATGGGTACGGTTTACCGTGCACTAGGTTCTGCAATTGATGTTGTAGAATTTGCAGACCAACTTGTTCCTGCTGCTGATAAAGACATCATTAAAATTTACCAAAAGCATGTTAAAGACAAGTTTAATGTAATGCTTTCAACTAAAGTAACTGGCGTTGAAGCAAAAGACGACGGTTTATATGTTACGTTTGAAGGCAAAAATGCACCGGCAGAGCCAGTACGTTACGACAAAGTACTTGTTGCTGTAGGTCGTACACCAAATGGTAACATGTTAGACGCTGATAAAGCGGGTGTAAATGTTGATGAGCGTGGTTTTATTAACGTTGATAAGCAATTACGTACTAACGTGGAACATATTTTTGCGATTGGTGACTTAGTGGGTCAGCCTATGCTTGCGCATAAAGCGGTTCATGAAGGCCATGTTGCAGCAGAAGTTATCTCTGGTCAAAAACATTACTTTGATCCTAAGTGTATTCCTTCAATTGCTTATACTGACCCTGAAATTGCATGGGCGGGTGTAACTGAAAAAGAAGCGAAAGAGCAAGGTTTAAGCATTGAAACAGCTGTATTCCCTTGGGCTGCATCGGGTCGTGCTATTGCTTCTTCACGTACTGAAGGTTCTACTAAGCTTATTTTTGATAAAGAAAGCGGCCGTATTATCGGTGGTGCTATGATTGGTATTAACGCAGGCGAAATGCTGGGCGAAATCGGTCTAGGTATTGAAATGGGTGCAGATGGTGAAGACCTAGCGCTAACAATTCATGCTCACCCAACATTGAACGAATCAATCGGCCTTGCTGCTGAAATTTTTGAAGGTTCAATCACTGATTTACCAAACAAAAAAGCAGTTAAAAAGAAGAAGTAATTTCTTTTAGTTAATCGCGATAAAAAACCCAAGCCGAGGCTTGGGTTTTTTGTTTTTATAGCCGTCAGCCGTCAGTAAAGACAAGCTCCCTTGACACTTAAGTTAATATGAGCAAAATTTTGTAGCTGATAGCTGATAGCTGATAGCTGATAGCTGATAGCTGATAGCTGATAGCTGATAGCTGATATCTAATTTCTTTTATTTTAGCTACAATGCGCAGCCATCAATTTATAGGTAAATACCCACAGTGACCCAGAGTTTAAAAAATTCAGTTTTAGCATTACGTGCCCAGCAAATAAGTGAATCTCGACGTGAGTTTAATGCCCGTGGTGGAAAAATGGATCGCTGTGAGCAATGCCTAATTGCCAAGCATTACTGTATTTGTGAGGGCGCTGAGTACGCAAGCTGCAACGCTGCGGTATGTTTACTTATGTATCACAATGAAAGTTTTAAACCGTCTAATACAGGGCGTTTAATTGCTGAAATTATCCCTGATAATCATGCGTTTCGTTGGGATAGAACCTCCCCAGATCCTGCTTTATTAGCATTATTGAATAATGATAAATATCAGCCTTTTGTGATTTTTCCGGCTGAAGATGTTGAAACTGATAGGGTGGTAACCCAGGTTGAAACGCATGCAGGTAAACAGCCATTGTTTATATTTTTAGATGGTACATGGCGAGAAGCTAAAAAAATGATTCGTAAGAGTCCTTATTTAGATAACTTACCTGTGCTTTCTATTACCGCAGAAAAACTCTCTGATTACCGATTACGTGTAGCGCCTCATGCTCATCAGTTAGGTACGGCAGAAGTGGCTATTATGGTATTAGCATTGGCTGGTGAAGTTGATGCGAGCACTAAATTAGAACAGCATTTTATTAAGTTTCGCGACGCTTATTTACTTGGTAAGCGTAACAAAGGCAGGCCCGAATAAAGTGCAGGGTATTAATACGAAAAAGCTGAATTTGACGCTTGAGTATAGCCTAAACATATATAACTTGGCTGACCGCTGACTTTCAGGCAAAAGAAAAGCGCGAACCATCTCTAGTCGCGCTTGCGGAATCTTCTAACTTTGTTGCATCCTGCAATTGAACCTAATCAACTCCAATTTTTACGATCCGTGTTATTACAATATTACTTTCTAGTTCTATGTAATATAGGCTATCCGGGCCTGTCTCCATAAATCCCTAAAACATCCTGTAAGGTAAAATCTATTACCAATCCTTATTGCACATCCGAGTGCATTCCCTTTGTTACCATTCCGTTGTGTTGCCTTTAAGGCCTGTCCTTTTTGTTCCCTATCCTTTATAAACAACTATTCCGCTGTTGTTATCCATTATGCATCATCCTGATGCTATCCCTTGTGCAACAATCCATTGCGATACTCATCCTGAGCCTGTCCTTAAATCCCTGTTATCCTAAAAACCAAACCTTGGTATTCGAGTAGTTAATCCGTTTCCATTTACTCGGTAAGCGTCGTTGCTTATTTATGGGTTAATTATAGAGAGTGATTTGCAGTAAATGTAGGATAAAAGCGCTTATGGTTTATGTTCTTACAAATGAAATATTTATAAATTATTTAAAATACAATGGCTTGCTGTATTTATGGGGTGTTATGCAGGGTGTTTTTACTCATTTACTGCCATAAGCGTAAGAGATATCTTACAAGGGTTTTCTTTTTTGGGCGTATTTATCACTAAGTAATTATATAAAGTGTGCACTTTTTAGTTCATCGCGGTAAAATTAATGATAATAATTATTAGTCAGGTAAGAAAATATGAAAAAAACACTAGCGCTTGTCGTTGGACTAATTATCTCAGCACCTGCTGTTGCAACCGATGTTGTGAATATTTACTCATTTAGACAACCTTTTTTAATTAAACCTATTTTAGATGATTTTACACAGCAAACAGGCATTAAAACTAATGTTGTGTTTGCTAAAAAAGGCCTAATCGAGCGTGTTAAGCGTGAAGGCAAGCACAGCAAAGCAGATTTAGTTTTAACGTCTAACTTTAGTGCGTTAATTCAATTAGAAGAGCTAAAGCTAACGCAAACTATTGATAGCGAGAAGGTTAATAAGAATGTGCCGGCTGCATTTCGTGATGGCGATGGTCAGTGGGTGGCGCTCACTAAGCGAGTGCGAAATGTTTACTCTTCAAAAGAGCGTTTAGGTCCATTACCTGAGCTGAGTTATGAAGATTTAGCCGAACCTGAATATAAAGGTCAAATTTGTACTCGCTCTGGTAAACACCCTTATAATTTAGGGTTAGTTGCTTCTATGATTGCTCATCATGGTGAAGTCCAGACTAAAACATGGCTTGAGGGTGTAAAAGCTAATTTAGCGCGTAAGCCGCAGGGAAATGACCGTGCGCAAGTTAAAGCCGTTAAAGAAGGTTTATGTAATTTAGCTTTAGGTAACAGTTACTACTTAGGTAAAATGTTGCAAGATGAAGCGCAAAAACCGTGGGCAGATGCGGTTAATATTAACTTTCCAAACCAAACTAACCGTGGTTCGCATATTAACGTATCGGGTGCGGTAATTACTAAGTATGCTAAAAACCCTGAAAATGCCTTGAAACTCATAGAGTATATGACCGACAATAAGGCGCAAAATATGTATGCCTCGCTCAATATGGAGTATCCGGTCAAGCCAGGTGTTAAGCTTTCAAGTTTGGTTGCATCGTGGGGAAGCTTTAAGGAAGACAGCTTACCGCTTGATGAAATTAGCAAATATCGTCCATTAGCCCTTAAGCTAATTGATGAGGTGAAGTTCGATCTTTAATGACTTATAAATTTCAGCTGTCGAAGTGGCAGCTTATTGCGTGGTCGACAGGGTTATTACTGTCGACCCCGTTGTTTTTTCTGCTAGTAGAATCTTTACAAGGCGACTCAGAGGTATTTACCCACCTGTGGAATACCGTGCTGTGGGACTATATAAGTAATACCGTATTGCTGGTTTTAGGTGTAGGGTTACTTAGCTGCCTGATTGCGTTGCCACTGGGTTGGCTCACCGCTTATTGCCGTTTTCCTGGCAAACAACAGTTTGAATGGGCACTGATGCTGCCACTTGCCATGCCTACCTATATTATTGCTTATGTGTACACCGATTTACTCGACTACGCGGGGCCGGTACAAATAACACTAAGAGAGTGGTTTGGTTGGCAATCACCCAGTGATTACTGGTTTTTTGATATACGCACTTTGCCAGGGGCTATCATCATGATTGCGCTGGTACTCTACCCGTATTTATATTTAATTTTTAAAACTGCACTACGTGAACAGTCCTTTAAGTTAGTCCAAGCAAGCCAATTAATGGGATTAAGTGCATGGAAAAGCTTTTTTAAAGTAAGCCTAGTGCTTTCTCGTGGTGCTATTGTTGCTGCGCTGGCTTTGATCAGTATGGAAACTATGGCTGATTTTGCTACCGTTAGCTACTTTGCGGTCAGTACACTAACCACCGCAGTATACGATACCTGGTTTGGTTATTATTCATTAACTGCAGCAGCAAAAATTTCAGGGGTGATGTTGTTACTGCTGTTCTTAGCATTGATCACCGAGCGTTTTAGCCGTCGTAACCAAGCTGTATTTGAGCGTCAGTCAAGTGTGAACAGTGAGGCGCTTTATATCCTAAAAGGTAAGTCTGCATGGTTAGCAACGGGATTTTGTAGCCTTATTTTAATAATCTCATTTATTATTCCTATGTTTGTATTACTTAAATATGCAGTGATGTATTTTGACCAAGCGTGGAATAGTGAATTTTTTAGCTATGCATGGCAAAGTTTAAAAGTGGCCGCAGTAGTGAGTGCAGTGACGATAACACTGAGTGTTTTAGTGGTGTTTTATCAGCGCATTGCAAAACAAGCAAACCCACTTATACCTGGGCGTTTAGCAAGTACGGGGTATGCGTTACCAGGTACAGTATTAGCGATTGCGGTATTGTTGCCACTCACATTATTAGAAAATACCATTAACCGCATTCTGACTCCTTATGATTTAGATATTGGTCTATTACTGACTGGCAGCTTACTCACTATTATTTTTGCTTATATAGTGAGGTTTTACGCCGTGGCTCATGGTGCCATAGAATCAAGTTTTTCACGTATTAGCCCCTCGCTTGATATGGCAAGTCAGTCAATGGGGAAAAGCCAAGGCCGCACATTACGCTTAGTGCATTTGCCTTTATTACGCCGAGGCTTATTAACCGCTGGTTTATTGGTCTTTATTGAGTGTATGAAAGAGCTGCCCGCAGCCTTACTGTTAAGGCCTTTTGATTTCGAAAGTTTAGCTACGCACGTGTTTCAATATGTTAGCGACGAACAATTAGAGCTGGCCTCCATATCAGCTTTATTTATAGTGGTGGTAGGTTTTATTCCGTTATATTTTATTAACCGTTCAATGGAGCAACGTAGTTAAATGAGTAGTTTGATTTTACAAGGTGTAAGCTATGCATATAACGGGACTAAGGTTGTAGATGATTTAGACTTAACCTTAGGTAAAGACGAAATAGTGTGTTTACTCGGTGCCAGTGGCTGCGGCAAAACCACCACGCTTAAAGCCATTGCAGGGTTAATTGAAGCCAAACAAGGACAGGTATTTATTGATGGAAAGTTAGTCAGTGACGCCAATACGTTTGTGTCACCAGAGCATCGTAATATTGGCATGATGTTTCAAGACTACGCATTATTCCCACATTTAACGGTGGCGAATAATATTGGCTTTGGTCTAAGCGGTATGAGCAAAACGGATAAACAGGCTCGCGTGGATGAAATGTTAAAACTTGTGCACTTGGTTGGTTGTGCCGATAGATACCCACATCAACTCTCTGGTGGTCAACAGCAACGGGTAGCGATTGCGCGTGCATTAGCTTATAAACCCAGCTTACTATTGTTAGATGAGCCGTTTTCTAATATTGATACCCAAGTCCGATTTGAGTTAATCGCTGATATAAGACGTATTATTAAAGCTCAACAAGTGTCGGCAGTATTTGTTACTCACTCAAAAGAAGAGGCGTTTGCATTTTCAGATACACTTGCGGTTATGCACCAAGGTAAAATTGCGCAGCAAGGCACCCCAGAACAGCTTTTTGCTAAACCAAGTTCAAAGGAGGTTGCAGAATTTCTGGGTCAGGGCATATACTTAAGCGCAACTGCATTAACAGCCACTGAATATGAAACGCAGTTTGGTGTGGTTAAGTCAATACTGCCACAGCAACACGCAGTGGCTGAAAAGGGGGTTATTTATGTGCGTCCACACCAGCTTGAGCTTGCCACTAATAACAATAACGAGCTGCTGCAGTGTGAGTGCGTTACAATACTAAGTAGTCGTTTCATCGGCTCTGCCTATGTATACACTGTGGTTATTGCTGAACAAGAAATAGAAGTTGCAGCTCAGTATGGCCAGTCATTTGAAATTAATGAACAGGTTATAATAAAAATAAAACCGCACACTGTGAATTTTTTTGAATCGTAATTAATCACTGTGTTTTGCTCTAAAAAGTAAGGAATAACAATGGTGCAAGCGCAATCAGGGATTTGTGCTGAAGCAAACTTACACGGTTTGCACTTATTTTTTAATGTACTTGACGGTCACGACGAATCACTTCGCGCTAAGCTTAAAAAAGTGAGCGATATTGAAGATGAGTTTAGTGATCAGTTTTCTGAATCTATGCTTTCTTGCATGGTGGCAATTGGTGCGCAATATTGGCCACATATTTTACCTGACTTCATGCCAAGTGAGCTGCAAAGCTTTCCTAATATTACCCATAGCGACTTTGTTATGAGTGCAAGGCCATGTGATTTGTTTGTGCAAATCCGCTCAGACAGAGAAGACGTGAATCATTTGTTTGCACTACAAATACTCAAACTATTCACCCCTGATGTTGAGCTGGTGGAGCAAATTCGTAATTTTCGCTTTTTAGATGGCCGTGATTTTAATGGCTTTATTTATGCGGGCGATACCCCACATGGCCGTCAAAAGCGTGTAACGGCATTAATAAACAAACCGGATAGTTTTGAAGACCAAGGTAGTTACATTCATGTGCAGCGCTTCAAACATGACTTGAGCTTGTGGCAGCATTTGTCATTACATGAACAAGAGCAAATAATGGGTCGCACACGCCTTGATAATACCTTACTCAGCCCCGCACTTGAGAGCAGCCATGCGACCCGCAGTGAATTAAAAGACGAACAAGGTCAGGCACTGTTACTTAACCAAAGCATGCCTTATGGCGATGTGTATGAGCAAGGTATGTTAGTGATTACGTGCTCTGCTAAAGGGGATGCATTCGAAAAAGTGCTAACTAGCCGACTAGGGCAGGGAGAGAATTATGATCACTGGCTTGATTTTACTCAGGCGGATATGGGCTCTGCATTTTTTGCCCCCTCAGTACGATTTTTAAAGCAGTTATAACAATTACAAAACGGCTATGTATTATTCATAGCCGTCTTTATTACAGCGTTAGTGATTAAACCGTATCAAATAAAATACGAACACGCTCTAGTGTGAGGTCTATTTCTGAGATTTTAGCTGGTGCTATAAAAATAGTATCATCGCCGGCAATAGTGCCTAATACGCCATCAGCTTTGCCTAATGAGTCAAGTAAACGCGCAATGAGTTGAGCAGCTCCAGGGCTGGTGCGAATAATAATCATCATTTCGTTATGCATAATATCAATAACGAGCTGGCGCAACGGGCTCTTAGCGGTTGGTACCCCCATTTCAGCGGGTAAACAGTATACCATTTCTTGTTTTGCATTACGGGTGCGTACCGCGCCAAACTTACTTAACATTCGCGACACTTTACTCTGGCTAATATTATCAAAGCCTTGCTCTTTTAACGCATCAACTATTTCGCCTTGTGAGCCAAAGTTTTCTTCTTTTAAAAGTGCTTTAAAGGCTTTAACCAATGCTTCTTGTTTATCTTGTGGTTGCATAGTGTCTAATTAGTTATGTAATAGATACTGCAAATTCTACACAAAAATGCATAATTATGCAGCAGATGTTTGCTTAAGTTGCCATTTTGCTGCGTTTAAACAGCAAAGTTTACAACTATGGTCGAAAATATAGCTAAAATAAGCAGGATAAATTTGTTTTTAGTCGTTAATTTCTTTATCTTATGAACCACAAATATTTCCTACCTCAAATCACGGAGAATTCCAATGAAAGTTGCTGTATTAGGTGCTGCAGGCGGTATCGGTCAAGCGTTGTCTTTATTATTAAAAACAGGCTTACCAGCTGGCTCTGAATTATCACTATATGATGTTGCGCCAGTAGTTCCTGGTGTTGCTGTTGACCTTTCTCACATCCCAACAGATGTTAAAGTTGCAGGTTTTGGTGCAGACGATTTAGATAAGGCACTAACAGGCTGTGATATCGTTCTTATTCCAGCGGGTATGCCACGTAAGCCAGGTATGGATCGTGCTGATTTATTTAATGTTAACGCTGGTATCATCAAAACACTAGCAGAAGGCATTGTTGCTAACTGTCCTAAAGCGCTTGTGGGTATTATTACTAACCCAGTTAACGGCACTGTACCAATTGTTGCTGAAGTATTTAAAAAAGCAGGTACTTATGATGCTAAACGTGTATTCGGTATTACAACACTCGATGTGATCCGTTCTGAAGCGTTCATTGCTGAGCTTAAAGGCGTTGACGTAGCAAGCGTTAAAGTTCCAGTAATTGGTGGCCACTCAGGCACAACTATCCTACCGTTACTTTCTCAAGTTGAAGGTGTTACTTTCACTGATGAAGAAGTGGCTGCACTGACTCCACGTATCCAAAACGCGGGTACTGAAGTAGTTAATGCTAAAGCGGGCGGTGGTTCTGCAACATTATCAATGGGTGCTGCTGCTGCACGTTTTTGTATGTCTTTAGTTAAAGGCTTACAAGGTGAAGACGTTGTAGATTATGCATACGTTGCTGTTGAAAATGGCGATGCAGAGTACTTCGCACATCCAGTACGTTTAGGTAAAAATGGCGTAGAAGAAATTCTTTCTTACGGCACTCTAAGCGCATTTGAAGAGCAAGCAAAAAATGACATGCTTGAAACTCTGAAAAAAGACATTAAAGAAGGTGTTGATTTTATGGCGTAATAGCCAAAATTAACCCATAAAAAAGCCTGCACTTGCAGGCTTTTTTATTGCTCGGAATTATCTACACAGTATAACTTAGTGGTCGCGATCAACCGCTATTCTAGCTAAGCTAATTAATGCTTGCTTGTAATTCGACTCAGCTAAGCAATCTAAACAAGCAATCGCTTTCTCTGCTTCTTGCTCTGCTTTTTGCATAGTGAACTCAAGGGCATTGGTATGTTTAAGTGCAGCGAGTATCTCATCTAGATGCGCCATACCATTACAGTGCTCTATTGCATCTCTTATTAACTGTGTTTGATGCTCGCTACCGTGTTGCATGGCATAAATTAGTGGTAATGTAGGTTTGCCTTCAGCTAAGTCATCACCAATGTTTTTACCCAGTTGGTCGGCATCGGCGTTGTAATCTAAAACATCATCCACCAACTGAAAGGCAGTGCCTAAATGCATACCGTACAAATTGAGTGCGTTTAATACACTGTCATCTTGCTCAGTTATAATGGCAGCTAGCCCGGTTGCAGCTTCAAATAACTTAGCGGTTTTAGAGTAAATAACCTGCATATAACTGGCTTCAGTAGTATCTGGGTCATTACAGTTCATTAATTGCAGCACTTCGCCTTCAGCAATAATATTGGTTGCATCGGCCAACACTTGCATTATCTGCATTTTACCAAGGCCTACCATTAGCTGAAACGAGCGAGTATAAATAAAGTCTCCCACGAGGACACTTGCGGCATTACCAAACTCGGCATTTGCTGTGGGTGTGCCACGGCGCAAGTTAGATTCATCTACCACATCGTCATGTAAAAGCGTTGCGGTATGAATAAATTCAATAATTGTTGCTAGCGTAATGTGATCTTTGCCTTGGTAACCTAGCGCTTTAGCCGCCAAAATAGCTAACATGGGGCGAACACGTTTGCCACCGCTGTTAACAATATACAAACCAAGTTGATTAACTAACGCCACATCTGAGCGCATTTGCGCATGTATTAGTTGATTGACGTCATTCATATCGCTTTCGATTAACGCCTGGATAGCTTTTATATCCATTGATCTCCGAGCCAATTTTAATGTGTGAACGGCGCAGATTGTACAACAAAAAACGCATCAGCTCGATATTTTGTGATGATTCCTTAAAAAAACACCCTTAAGTAGGTTAAATGACCTATTAACTAGCTGAATAAATGATTAAACGGCGTGGTTTAATTTTGAATCATCCCTGGCGGTTAATTGAACTACATGGGCTTGCTTTGTTATTACAAATTTATTTTCTGTAACCGTTAAAAAGCGCTTGGCAAAGGGGGATTTTCATATAAAATAGGGGAAATATTGAATTACCCTCAATGTAGCTACTTTTTATTCATTTAATTATAAAAATAGGCTTGCTAGTTATTTCGCGTTAGCGTAAACTTCGCGCCCTATCGAAGAATATTTTAGTTGCGCCGATTTGAGGGTGCACAGACGGAGTTAATTATGTACGCGGTTTTCCAAAGTGGTGGTAAACAGCATCGTGTGACTGAAGGTCAAACGATTCGTCTTGAAAAATTAGACGTTGAAACTGGTGCGGCAGTGGAATTTGATTCAGTACTTTTAGTTGCTGATGGTGAGAAGATCGAGATTGGTGTACCGTTCGTAAACGGTGGTAAAGTAACAGCTGAGGTTGTTTCACACGGTCGCGGTGAGAAAATTAAGGTTGTTAAATTTAGACGCCGTAAGCATTCTCGTAAGCAAATGGGCCATCGTCAATGGTTCACTGAAGTTAAAATCACTAGCATTAGCGCTTAATTAGAGGTACTTAGAAATGGCACATAAAAAAGCAGCTGGTAGTACTCGTAACGGTCGCGATTCAGAAAGCAAACGCCTAGGTGTTAAGCGTTTTGGTGGCGAATCAGTTCTAGCGGGTAGCATCATTGTTCGTCAGCGTGGAACTCGTTTCCACCCAGGCGCAAACGTAGGTATCGGTAAAGACCACACTATCTTTGCAAAAGCAGATGGTAAAGTTCAGTTTGAACAGAAAGGTCCTTTAAACCGTAAATACGTAACTATCGTAGCTGAGTAATCAGTAAGGTAGTTAAAAACCCCGCCTTTGCGGGGTTTTTTGTTTTAGGCAGCTCTAAATATATACCCAAGTGTTTTTATGCTCAGTGTGCTCTATAGGCCACTTAGGTATATAATAGAGTTATTAACAAGCCAATCCCTAAAGTGAGTAATCATGAAGTTTGTAGATGAAGTAGAAATTCGCGCAGAAGCTGGTGACGGTGGCAGCGGCATCGTGTCTTTTCGTCGTGAGAAATATGTTCCAGATGGTGGACCTGATGGCGGTGACGGTGGAGACGGTGGTAGTGTTTATCTACAAGCTGATGAAAACTTAAATACCCTTATTGACTATCAATTTGAGCGTTTTCATAGAGCAGAACGTGGTACTAACGGTCAAAGCCGTAATTGTACCGGTAAAAAAGGTGAAGATCTGATTGTAAAAGTGCCGGTAGGTACACGTATCATTGATGTTGATACGCAAGAATCATTAGGGGATTTAACCCAAGATGGTCAACGAATTGTGGTTGCAAAAGGCGGTTTCCATGGCTTGGGGAATGCGCGTTTTAAATCAAGTACTAACCGTGCCCCACGTCAAAAAACACTCGGAACACCTGGGGAAGTGCGTAACCTTAAATTAGAGCTAATGCTACTCGCTGATGTAGGTTTACTGGGTTTACCTAATGCCGGTAAATCAACCTTTATTCGCAGTGTATCGGCTGCAAAACCAAAAGTAGCAGATTATCCATTCACTACGCTTATCCCCAATTTAGGTGTTGTTCGTCCTGAAGCAAATAAGTCATTTGTCATCGCCGATATTCCTGGCTTAATTGAAGGTGCATCGGACGGCGCAGGCTTAGGTATTCGTTTCTTAAAGCATTTAGAGCGCTGTCGTGTGTTATTACACATTATTGATGTTATGCCAGTTGATGGCTCAAATCCTGTTGATAATGCTTTTGCAATCATCAATGAGCTACATCAGTACAGTCCTAAGCTTGCTGAAAAGCCGCGCTGGTTGGTATTTAATAAAATTGATTTATTGCCTGAAGATGAAGCCAAAGCTCTATGTGAGCAAATTGCAGAAGAGTTAGGTGAGTCTGAAAATACTTATAGTATTGCTGCAATTAATAAATTAAATACTCAGCCATTAATTCACGACATCATGACGCTACTTGATAACATGCCTAAAGAAAAATTTGTTGAAGTTGCAGATGAAGAAGTTGAATTTAAGTGGGATACCTACCATCAAAAAGCCACTAAAGGCGATGATGATGACTGGGATGATTGGGATGAAGATGATTACGACGTAGAAGTTGTCTACGAGCGTTAACTATAATTGTATATATTTGAAAGGAGCTAACGCTCCTTTTTCTTTGATTAATAATAAAGTATTGGGTATTTAGTGTGATAATTTCAATGATTGCAGCAATGGCAAACAATCGTGTCATTGGCTTAGATAATAAAATGCCATGGCACTTACCTGGCGACCTTCAGCACTTTAAAAAAGTAACTTCTGGTAAGCCCGTTATTATGGGGCGTAAAACATTTGAATCGATAGGTAGGCCGCTACCTGGACGTCGTAATATTATTATTACTCGCAATACTGAATATCAAGCACCAGGAATTGAAACTGTAACTACTCCTGAAGCTGCACTTGAGCTTGTTAATGATATTGCCGAAGTGATGATTATTGGTGGTGGAAACATCTATCAACAGTTCTTAGAGCAAGCACATCGCTTATATCTAACCTTTATAGACTTAGATGTAGAAGGGGATACACAGTTTCCTGATTACCAAAGTGTTGCAAATTGGCAAATTGAAGATGAAATGTTGATGGCGCCTGATGAGAAAAATAAATATAGTTATAAATTCGTAACTTTGAATAAAGTCTCTTAACATTATTGCCAAAATCTGAGCGTGTTGGTACAATATTAAACAGTCGAGTACGAAAAAAGCATTAATATAGGGTGTCCAATCAATGATTAAATTACCGAAACTAGTTGTAATTGCTGCTATTGCAGCGGGTTCGTTTGCTTATACTGCGCCTGCAAGCGCTAATGACCAGTTAGCTGTTTCAGTTTGTGAATACATTGCTGGTGATGATAAAAACCGTCTACGTAGCAAATTAAAAAGTTCACGTGTGAAAGTTCGTAATATCTATGATGCAGTTTTTTGTAATGGTAATAACTTATTGCGTCACGCTGTTGCAAGCAATGCAGTTGATACAGGCGAGTACATTGTTAAAAACTTATCGAAGAGCTCACTTGAAGATGGTGCAGATATTGCTTGGGCTGAGGCAAATCATGCGGGCTCACCTTTAATCCCTATTATTAAAGACCGTGCAGGCCTTTAAATAAAAGCTTAATTAATAAAAAAAACCGCGTTTAAACGCGGTTTTTTATTTACTTAGATAAATTGTCATTTTGCACCCTGTCTAACTACTTTTAAGTCTAATTCCCTCAAGTATTTATCCTTATTACTCTTGTTACATAAATATGTCATAAAAATTCAATACTCTATGTGTATTTCAGTTTTGAGATATATTTATGCGTGTATCATTTTTTACCCGTTTACTAGCCATTTTACTAACATTTGCAAGTATCCTTCTAGCCGCGACCTTGTTATGGGCAAGCCATACATTACTAAAAATTCAGCAACAAGATAACGCATACAGCCATTTAAAAAATAGCATAATGGTTGAGCTTGCCAATCAATTAGAGAGTTACTTAGCGCAAGGTAATAGCCAATACTTAAAACAATCATCTACCTTGATTGAGCAACTTAAAGCCCAACAGTTAACGGTGCTGCCTCATGAGTTAGAAGCTCGTTTAGCTGAACAATTAACTTCATTAAATACAGATATTAATGGTAAATACAGATCACTTGGAAAACTCTCTGGCAATGAAACTGCGCTGTTAGATAACGCGCTTAGGCAAATGGCGGGCTCAGCCTCTTCACTTATTAATTATGCGCAAAAAGCATCAACGCAAGCCAGTAACGCTCTTAGCTACAATAAATTAGCGAGTGATTATTACAGTGAAGTGGTTAATTTATCACTATCGACTTATCAGCTGCTAAATAATTACCAACCTGAGATAGAGAAAAACCTGCAACAAAGTATAAAAACCCTAAACTTACTAGCTGTAAAAATTGAGCAGCTACCTAACTTAGGAGTAATGACTGAGGTTGATGAATTTGCTTTATTTGTAGATGAAGAACCTGAAGATTTGGCTGCTGAAATAAAAGCAGAGTTGGTGAGTTGGCCTAAACGTTATCTGCGTGATTTAAGCAGTACTTTATCGCAATCAAAACTACGTCGTTCAGGAACAAATGAGTTACGCGAACAAATTAGCTTACTATCAGATACAGTGATTGAGGCAGAGCAAACATTAAAAGCGCAGCAAGATACCGTAAAGCAACAAGTGTTCTGGGTGTTTGGAATAGCAATAGGTGGACTAGTAATATTAGCTTTTGGTGTTTATTGGGTGCAACGTAAACAGGTTTTACAACCTTTACGACAACTGCGAGATGGGTTTGCATTCTTAATCGAAAGTAATGAGTTAAAAAATATTACAGTGAATAACCCTAAAACAGAGGTGGGTGAAATAGCGCAGTATTTTAACCAGTTAATTGAACGCCAGCGTTTGGAAGCGCAAGAAAGAGCAGATATGCTTAATGTAGTCAGTGATTTCATGCAGCAGATGAGTGGGCATTTATACACGATAGGTCAAAAAAGTAATGCGAGTTATCAGCAGGTAAATCACAATGAAGAACTGCTTCTTAATATTCAGCAACTTGGCGAGCAGGTTAATCATATCAATGCTCAAGCTGCTGAAAATGCTCAAAGTACTTATGAAGCAATGCAACAAAGTGTTGGTTTTGCCAAAAGTATGCTTAATGCCAGTTCTGATACACAGCAGCGTATTGAGCAAGGTATGCATAGTGTTCAGGAATTACTGAGCGGGGTACAGGGAGTAAGCAATATTATTACGGTCATACGTACCATCGCTGAGCAGACAAACTTACTCGCGCTCAATGCTGCGATTGAATCAGCAAGAGCAGGTGAGCAAGGTCGAGGTTTTGCCGTGGTTGCTGATGAGGTAAGGCAATTAGCTATGCAGACTCAAGGTTCGTTAAAAGAGATTAATGATCAATTGGCGCTACTAAGCGTAAACTCTCAAGAAGTCTATAAACAAATCAATGCATTAACTGAGGATGCACAGTTACAAACTGCAAATGCTCAAGAGCTTAAAGTAAACTCTGAAGGAGTTGCAGATAATGCGCAGCAGGCTAATAAAGTTGCGATTGATGCAATGGAGTTGGCTAAACAACAAAGTAATTTCCTTAGTGACTTTACTCTATCAATGCATGATATGAAAAGCCAAGTAAGTGAGTCGAGTGAATTAGTTGCTGATATAGGCTCGCAATTAGAGTTGCAAATGACATCTATTAAAGAAGGTTTAGGTTTAGATAACAACAGCGATTAATCGAAGACGAATTAAATATTAACCTGTATGCTAAAAGACTATTTAATTACCCTAAGGAATTAATATGATAGAGCAAGGTCAGACAATACCTGCAGTAAATTTATCTCAGCTTAGTGATAAAGGTATGCAAACACTCACTAATAATGAATTATTTACAGATAAAAAAGTTGTGTTATTTGCGGTGCCTGGTGCTTTTACACCCACTTGTTCGAATGCTCATTTGCCTGGTTATATCGCGCTAGCCGATAAAATTAAGGCTAAGGGTATTAACGCTATCTACTGTGTATCGGTAAATGATGCATTTGTGATGAAAGCATGGGGTGAGTCACAAAATGCAGAGCATATAGATATGCTGGCAGACGGTGATGCTAGTTTTACTCGTGCTTTAGGTCTTGAAAAAGATACTGCAGGCTTTGGTGGTTTGCGCTCGAAACGTTACGCTATGGTTGTAGATAATGGTGTTGTTAACCAATTATTTGTCGAGCAAGAAAAAGAATTTGTAATAAGTAGCGCTGAAGTCGTTTTAGCTAAATTATAACTAATCTGCTTTTTATCAGTAAAAAAGCCGATATATATATATCGGCTTTTCATTAAAGGAGTAGATGGACTATGGCTGGTATTGACCACTTAGCGTTAAACCTGAGAAGGTTTGATACGCATTAACACTTAAATGCCATGTGCCTGCTTGAGGGTTGCTAAATGTACATGTTTCGGCGTTACCAGTTTTAAATGGGCGGCAATCATAGCTTGAGCTGGTTGGCTGACTACCAAATTTTACAAATAAGTCTGCATCACCAGTGCCACCTGATGTTGTTACAGTAAAGTTAGCCATGCCAGCAGGAACTTCTAGCGTGTAATGCTTCCACTGACCTGCTGTTGCAGAAACATCAGATACTGTACCGCCACCCGCTTGTGGTGTGCCTGAGTCTGAACCGCCTGTGACGTTACCGACTAAACTAACGCCAGTGTAGGCTGAGTAGCCGTTTAGCATTATATGATAAGTACCTGAAGTTGGGTTATCGATAGAACACTCTTCACTGTTACCTTCATTGTAAGGGCGGCAATCATAAGTGCTTGTTGTCGGTTTACTACCAGCACGTACATACAAGTCAGCATCACCTGTACCACCACTCATTGTGAAAGTTACATTAGTAGCACCGCTTGGGACTGTCATAGTGTAAAAGTTTTGTGTACTTGTCGCACCGCTTAAGCCTGTTTTCGCTTGCCCATCAATAAGCTCATTATCACCTGATGTTGGCGGTGGTGTACCACCAGAGGCTGCTGCAACAGCAGCGGCAGCATCAACAATGCCTGTGCCACAGTTAGTACAAGTTGCTGGGAATGCACGAGTTGTTGTTTTTAAAATATTTTCTATTTCATCAGGTGTCGCGTTTGGTTTTGCTTGTTTGATTAACGCTGCTACACCTGCAACGTGAGGGGCGGCCATTGATGTACCTTGCGAAAAACCATAGCTGTCGCTTGATGGTGTTGTTGAGCCTGAGTTGTAAGTAGATAAAACACCTTCAGAATCATTAGCAAAATTTTGTGCGCCACCCGGCGCTGCTACATCAATATTGCTACCATAATTTGAGTAATATGCGCGGCCACCGTTACGACCAACTGATGCAACATTAACAACTCCATTACAGTTACCCGGGTTGTAGTTTGCAGAATTATCGTTATCGTTACCTGCAGCTATTACAACAACAGAGCCGTTGTTACGTGCAGTATTAATCGCATTTTGAGTCGTTGAGCTACATGTACCTGCTCCACCTAAACTCATGTTTATAACATCTGCAGGATTTGGGTTTGTCGATGTACCTGATACGTTTCCGCCTGAAGCCCAAATAATGCCGTCAGCAATATCTGAGGTCAAGCCGCCACATTTACCTAATACACGTACTGGCACTACTTTGGCGTCGTAAGCAACACCAGCAACGCCTTCACCATTATTAGTCACAGCAGCGACTGTGCCTGCTACGTGAGTACCATGCCAGCTAGAGCCTTGTGCTCCATTATCACCACATTCACCAGCAGCGACGGCATCACCAGGATCGCGAGCATCGTTATCACGGCCATTGCCATCATTAGCGACTGATAGATTAGAGATCATATCGTAGCCAGGTAAAATATTGGCGTTTAAATCAACATGTGGGCGGTAACCAGTATCTAGAACAGCCACAACTGCACCACTGCCTGTGGCAGTATCCCAGGCTGTTGGTAGATTTAGGCCACCGGCTTGCTCATAGTAATGCCATTGGTCGCCATAGCGAGGATCGTTTGGTGTGGCAAATGGCTTTAGCATTTGATCGATTTCGATATATTCAACGCTACCTGAATTAATTATTTCTTGCATAAACTGTTGCGCTTCTTCGGCATTGAGTTTTTTGTCAGCGCGCATTACGTGATGGTCATTTAATGCCATTGCACGGATATATTTAGCTTTAACTTTTCCTTTTTTTGAGGTGAAGTTTTTTACAAAGCTTTGCGCTTGTTTATTCATCATTGCAGACGATGCTTCAGCTGTTGATGTACTCATTATATCGCTATTATTTTTATATTTGATAATGAACTGAGTTTCAAACCCACTTTGATTTTGCATTTTAACTGAGGTTTCAGCCATTGATGGTGCGATTGCTTGTGCTGGATTTGCCATGCTTGAGCTGGCTGCAAATAGTGTACTTATTGTTAGCGCAACAGCGCATTTTTTAAATGAATTATTAGAAGTCATAATTACCCTTAGTTTTATTATTATTTGTGGAAAGCCACAAAGCGGGTACAAAGGTAAATGATCTGTTAATAATTTTGAAATATTAAATACGTATGTGCCTATCTCATTTAGTTATAACCGTGAATTTAGTAACCTTTCAGTCGTTTTGTATTTGTTTTTATTGTGTTGACGATCCTAATGTATTAGATTTATTTGGTGTTTTTTATCATTATTTAATCTTTATTGATAAATTAAAAACAATATAACAGCTATCTTGTTGTTACCGAAACTTTGTTATAATTCACCAAAGTTTTTAAGAGATGACCAAATGACTCACCTTGATGTGATAGTGATCGGTGCCGGAGCTGCAGGTTTAATGTGTGCAGCACAAGCAGGATATCGCGGCCGAAGTGTTACAGTGCTTGATATGGGTAAAAAGCCAGGACGTAAAATTTTAATTAGTGGCGGCGGGCGTTGTAACTTTACTAACGAAAATGCGAGCCCTAATAACTATTTATGCACTAATCCCCATTTTGTAAAGTCGTGCTTAAGTCGTTATACCCAGCATGACTTTGTAGAGCTTGTAGACCGACATGGTTTGGCGTATCACCATAAAACATTGGGACAATTATTCTGTGACAATAGCGCACAAGACATTGTTGATATTTTACTAACAGAGTGTGAGTGGGCGGGTGTTACAATTAAACTACGCAGCGAAGTGTTAAATGTAGCTAAAACAGCAACAGGTTACAGTGTCACAACTGAGCAAGAAACTCTGACCTGCGAGTCGTTAGTTGTCGCATCGGGCGGTTTAACTATGCCTAAACTTGGCGCGACGCCAATAGGTTATAAAATTGCAGAGCAATTTGGTTTAAAGGTATTGCCGACGATGGCTGCTTTAGTTCCCTTTACCTTACATCAACACGATAAAGAGCGTTTTGAAGGGCTTTCTGGCATTAGTATCCCGTGTGAAGTTGCAAGCGAAGATGGTACTGTATTTAAAGAGAATATTTTATTTACTCACCGCGGCTTATCCGGGCCTGCCATATTACAAATAAGCTCATTTTGGCGAGCAGGTCAGGCGGTGACGATCAATTTATTACCTGAACTCGATTTAAAGCAACAGTTAGCCGATTGGCGAGAAACGCAAGCGCAAAAATCGTTAAAAAATAGCCTCGCTACTATCCTTCCTAAGCGTTTTGTTGAAATACTCCATAACAGTAAAGCTATTCCTGATTGCAATATTAATCAGCTAGCGCATAGCCAAATTGATGCGCTTGCTGATTATATTCATGCGTGGCAAATTAAGCCAAATGGTACTGAGGGTTACAGAACTGCAGAAGTGACTTTAGGTGGTATAGATACCGACGAGTTAAGTTCTAAAACATTTGAGGCTAAAAAAGCCAAAGGTTTATACTTTATTGGTGAAGTGACCGATGTAACGGGTTGGCTAGGAGGCTATAATTTCCAATACGCGTGGAGCTGTGGGTTTGCCGCTGGGCAATACGCGTAAAAAGTCGCTCAGCGCGGCTTATTAAACCTGCCACTTAAGCTCTTAAGTGGCATTTTTTATTTCTAACTTTTAAGTCTATATTGCTGCATTTTACTATTCGGTTTTTCGGGAATAGTCATTTCGATTATGCCTGCATCAATTGCAGGTTTTAAATAGCGCTCTCTAAAATGTTTTCGATCTTTTAACCCTAGCTGGTTTTGTAGCTCTTGTCGGTTTAATGGTTTTTCGCTTTGGTTAAATACATTTATTAAAGCGATGACTTGGGGGGCTTGTATGTCTAAGTGTATAGTGTTTTTAACTTGGGGGGTTTGTTGTGGGTTTTGGCTTTTTGTTATTGATTTTAAATCACTTTTTAAAACGTTCAATGCTGAAAGTAATGTCTCTAACATGTACTCAATAAATACGGATGAGTCACCTGTTTTGGTACTTAGGTTAATGCTTTCAACGTATTGTTGGCGTGTTGTCGCTATTAGGTTATGAATGTTTAGTAATGAAAATAGCGTATGCCACTGCGATAATTGTTGGGTTTGCCAAGTACAGGCTAATTCAGTATTACCCAGTGAAACAGGTTGGATAAACTGCAATTCATAATGACATACTGCGCTACTGATTAGAGGGTGATGGTTGGTTGTATTAAACCACGCAAATAGCTCTTCTACCATTTGTGGCACTCGCATTGCCTGTGGTGCCATTTGTAAGCCATTTTTTAACGCTAGACTTTGCTCCCTATAACAGCCTGACTTTTCAGTCTTATTTTTCATTAAGCTGCGATGCAGAGCTAATAAGCAATCTGGGCTTGATAGGTCAGATGCTGTGAATTGAAACTCAGAGTTTTTCATTTGTATAGAGGTGGGTTTTTGTTGCTTATAGTGCTCAATAGTTGCTGGCGAATATAAGGCACTGATTTTACCTAAAGCTTCACTAATATTTGCAATGCTGTGAGTCATGCTGGCTGAGATTGAAAATGGCGGAGTGGCGTTGCTCATTTCGTTATAGAGGTTGTTTAAATCAGGAGATTAGAATACGCGAACTGAATATAAAAGTCAGTTTTAATAGTGATTTAGTATTTATTTAAAACTTTATATAGTCTTTAATTGCTGGTTTTAAATGTTAAACCGACGCCAAATAGCGCCGGTTTATTAGTTACTCTTCGATAAACGCTTCACCCTCTTTCATCCACTTAGCGGCTGGCTTGCCTTTTAAGTAATGATCAAAGTACTGCATCATGCGCACGGAGAAATCTACCTGATTAGGGAATTGCTTTAAGTGATGCGGTTCACCTTCATATTGTAAAAATGTGGCATCTTTACCCGCACGGCGCAGTGCTAAGTAATATTGCACGCCTTCATGCCATGGCACAGCATCATCTTTATCACCAAACATAATCAAAATAGGGGTATTTACTTTATCCGCAAAAAAGACTGGCGAGTTCTCAATATAAAGCTCTGGGGCTTCAAATAAGTTTTTACCAATGCGACTTTGCCCTGTTTCATATTGAAATTGGCGAGCAAGCCCTGACTTTAAGCGAATGCCACTGTAGGCGCTGGTCATGTTAGACACTGGCGCACCCGAAACTACAGCTTTAAACATATCAGTTTCAGTGATCATAAACGCGCTTTGATAACCCGCCCATGAGTGGCCTTGTAACCCTATTTTATTAGCATCGGCAATGCCTAAATCAATCAGCTTTTGAGTGGCGTTGATCATGGTTTGAGTTGAAGACTTACCTGGGTGACCTATTTCAAAGCGAATATCAGGTAAAAAGATGGCGTAGCCATTTGATGTAAACATCGGAAAGTTAGGGCGATGATTTAATTCCATTTTAGGGAAATCGTACATACGCTGGCTCATATAGCGGTAAAAGTACACCACAACCGGTACTTTATCGCCTTTTTTATAGCCGGCAGGTTTGATTAATACCCCTTGTAAATCTTCTCCATCAAAGCCTTTATAGTTAATAAGTTCAGGCTTTTCTCCCCAAGCAAAATTAGTTACCTGAGGATTAAGGTTAGTGACTTGTTGTGCTTGTTTGAAGCTAAAGCCTGTTTGATAAATATCAGGAAATTGCTGATAGGTTTGCTCAGTAAATAAGTATTTATCGGCACTTTTGGCTTTTTTAATTACATCAAAACGCTTATTACCTGTGAGTACTTTAGTAACGTTAAGCGTTGTTAAATTAAGTTTAGCCACTTCACTTTGCTTACTTTGTAAGTTAATTGCGGAGAGCAAAAGAGTATCATTGCTGTTAAAGCCCACTTGGTTTTTATCAAGCTTGATCACTCTGTACTGAGTATTACTTTGTTTACCATTAGTTAAGCGTTTGGCTTGCTTGGTATTTACATTAAACGACCAAATATCATATTTACTATAAACCAGTATTTCGCTGCTATCGTTAAGCCAGCCAGCAAAGCCATAGCCAGGCTGCTTAGATGGGTAATCGTGTTTGTCATCGGCAAAGGTAGCGTTAATTGCTTTGCTGAGTACGCTCACTTTGTTATTGCCTAAGTTTTTAAGCTGTACTTGGTTGTTATCAAAGTAAGCAGCAAACTGACCATTAGGCGCAAGGCTAGGTCTAAATGGATAGTCGTTAATAATAGGCGTTTGTTTACCCGTTTTTATATCAACCGCAAAGTAGTCAGCAAAAAAGCCGCCATACATTACTTTTTCAAGATGAGCTAAATTTGAGTAACCTAATAATGAATCCGCGCGTTCAGTATTAAGTGCCAGCTCTGGCATATTTGGTGTGCTTAACTGTACAACTTGTTGCGAATTTACATGGTATACCGCCGTGTAATGTCGATTTTTATTGTTTTTATTCCATTGCTGCTCTTCGCGAGGTTTAATTTGCGCATCGTTGTTGTGCCATACATTTAACCCTTTTTGGTCGCGAATAACCTCAAAGTTATACAGTGAAGACTCATCGGTATATTCTTTTTGCTTAACTTTTGCAGCAAGTTTTGGGCGGTTTTCAAAGTATAGGCGTGTACCATCTTCGGCCCACTTTAATGTCGCAGTTTTACCCATTAACCATTCTGGGTTAGGTGACTGCACAGTGGTAAGCGTTTCGTTCTGCCAAAGCGTTAATTCGTATTGGCGGCGACGCTTATCATCGTTTACATAGTTACCTAAAGTAAATGCAACACTCTTATTGATTGGATGCCAAGCTATTTCGTTGGCAACCACACCTGGCTCGTCAATTAATGCCGTGCTGGAAAAATCATTGAGTGAAAATAAAGTAATTTGATTATTATTGCCATCCACATAGCTTTGGCTCACTAATAATTGATCGCTGCTGGCGCTAATATCATAGGTGAAGGCACTTTCAAGAGTGTGGGTGCGTTTATCGCTTAAGTTGACGATAACCAGCGGGTAGCTTTTATCTTTTTTGTCTGCAGGGATAGCGCTATCGTTATCGGCGTTTTTATCATCCGCGTCGGTGCTCTCATTTTTGCGATAGGCAAGCCACTTCCCGTTATTAGCAAGTACGTAGTCTTTTACGTCATTAAAACGTTGTTGCTCACCGGTTTGAGTATTCACTAATACTAGATTGTTTTTTAGATCGCTTTTTTTCTTAGTGGTTTCTTTTTCAAGTAGGGTAGGCACTTGAGTGAATGCAACCCAGTTCGCCATTTTGTTAATTGTAGGGCGAGTGCCTCGCTCTACTTCAGCAATAAGCTTGTTATTATTTAGCGAGTAGACTTGCCCTGTGGCATTACCGCGATAAGGGGTTGCACTTAAAGAGAGGATTTGACCATTTTCAGAAAGCTGTGTGCCTTTTGCAGATTTAAAATCAAATACATCTTTAAATTCTAATGGCTTATTTGCTAAGGCACTAGCGCTCGTTAAGCTGGTAATAAGTGCACAGCCTATAAGAGTGAGTTGTGTTTTCATTATAGATTCTCGTTTTTTAACATTATTTTATTGTAACGAGTTTTAATAACAATTCGAGTAGATACGATAAGTGGTAGCAGGGCAGAGATGAGAGGTTAAAAATGAATGGTAAAAGGTAAAAGGTAAAAGGTAAAATTTTCGAGCTACGGGATGCGAGGTGGTAGGCATCTGTGAAAAATAGGAGTGGAAGTGGTTTATTTAATACCTTGTTAGCATCACTAACAAGGTATTACTTCGAATCTTATAACCAAATTTTTTGAAGTTCTGGCCATTGTTTTTCAAATTGCTCACTTGGGCGAGCACTAAAATTACTGCGCACAAACTGATTCATTTTACCCTCAACGTAGGCAAGCAAAAAGTTAGCTAGGGTTAGCTCATCGCTTTGGAAGTTTTTACCTTCACGTAGCTTACGCTCTCTAAGAATTTGCTTGAATTGGGTCTCTAGCTTTTCAAATAAGCCTTGTACACGTTCACGAAGTCGCTCCTGCTCACCTTGTAGAGCATCGCCTGTTAATATACGAGTAATGCCAGGGTTTTTCTCAGCAAACGTTAGCAACAGTAATAAGGTATTGTATACGCGTGCTTTGCTTTCTTTTTCGTTATCTAAAATAAGATTAATACGTGATAGCAGGGTATCTTCAATAAACTCAATTAATCCTTCAAACATCCGCGCTTTGCTCGGAAAGTGGCGATAAAGAGCGGCTTCAGATACGCCAACTTCTGCGGCAAGTTTGGCAGTTGTAATACGCTGACCAGGGCTGGTTTCTAACATTTGTGCGAGTGCTTGCAGTATTTGCTCTTTGCGATTACTTTTTTTTGTCGCAGGCATGAACATTCCTTTTTTTAATAGTTATTTTTTCTACATCAACGTGCGATAACACAGCTACCTGCCTAGTGTTTGTGCGGGCAATAACCAGTGAAGCGATATTTTCACGTATTACGTGAAGCTCTGGTACTGCGCAAGCATTAAACTATATTAGCGAAGTAAAATTACACTAAAAGGTCACAAGGCGTCATCATGTTAATGTTTTATTCAGTTTGTTTCCAGCCTTTTTATAATCGTTTGGCAAGCTGCTCGATCACTTTGATTGCTATTTCTGTTTTACTAGTCACAGGTAAATCGAGTTGTTCATTTTGCCAATAAAGAGTAAGTGCGTTACGTTCTGAATTAAAGCCTAAATCACTTTGCGATACGTCGTTTGCGCAAATCATATCGAGGTTTTTATTAGTCAATTTCCCTTTAGCGTAGTTAGCAACATTTTGCGTTTCTGCTGCAAAGCCGACAGTGTAAGGGCGGCTTTGTGTAAGGTTTGCTACCGCTGCTATAACGTCTGGGTTCTTAACTAAGCTAAGAGTGAGTTCATCGCCTTGTTTTTTCATTTTTTGCGTGGCGATATTCGCTGCGCGGTAATCGGCTACAGCAGCGCAGCCAATAAAGGCGTCTGATTGATGGGCGTAATTGAGAGATTCTTGCAGTAGCTGCTCAGCACTTTCTATATTAATTAAATTAACGCCTTGCGGCGCGGTAATGGTCACTGGGCCTGAAATTAAGTTAACTTGCGCGCCAAATGATAAAGCAGCTTGTGCTAGTGCATAACCCATTTTTCCTGAGCTGTGGTTTGATATAAAACGCACCGGATCGAGAGGTTCTCGGGTTGGGCCTGCGGTAATAGTAATGGTTTTACCCGCTAAGAGTTGTGGTTGCGCAGGTTCAGTGCATAAACTCACTAATTCATGCGGTTCAAGCATTCGCCCTGCACCTACATCACCACAGGCTTGCTCACCTTTGCCTGGCCCCCAAACTGCAACGCCACGAGCCTTTAAAGTGGCTATATTAGCTTGCGTGGCAGGGTGCGCGTACATTTGTTGATTCATAGCCGGTGCCACAGCCACTTTTGCAGGAGTTGCGAGTAATAACGTAGTGAGTAGATCATCAGCAATGCCTACCGCCATTTTTGCAATAATATTGCTGGTGGCAGGAGCCACTAAAATTAAATCAGCCCATTTGGCAAATTCAATATGTCCCATCGCAGCTTCTGCTGATGGGTCGAGCAATGAGTCAGACACTATTTCACCACTGACAGCTTGCATCGTTAGCGGGGTAATAAAATGCTTTGCTGATTCAGTCATTACAACTTTAACGTCACAACCATGGTCTTTTAAACGTCTTACTAGTTCGGCACATTTATAGGCTGCAATTCCACCGCTAATACCCAGCACTATTTTTTTATTTGTTAAATTAATCATGGTTGTTCATCAATTTTATAAAATATGCTGGCTAAAATAACAAATCTTGAGCGTGACAGCTAAGATAAAATGCGTTTTATCGCGCTAATTTTTAATTTTGCATTACAGTTATATGATACTGACCGCTTTCAAGGATGAACGATGCAATTAACCTCTCTGCCTAATTCACTCAGACCGCGAGAAAAGCTGCTAGCAAAAGGCGCAAAGGCACTCTCTGATGCTGAACTATTGGCTATATTTTTACGTACGGGTTTACCCGGTATGAATGCAATAGAGCTGGCACAACATCTGATCAATGAAAATAAAACCCTGCATAATTTGTTTAATGCCAGCATAGATGAGTTTTGTGCGCAAAAAGGGCTGGGTACAGCTAAATATGTACAGTTACAAGCAGTACTTGAGCTAAGTCAGCGTTATATGCAAGAAGGCTTTGTTCGCGATGCCGTTTTTAATTCCCCTCAAGCTGTTTACGACTATTTAACCCTGCAAATGCGAGGGTTGCAGCAGGAGGTGTTTATGGTGTTGTATCTTGATAGTCAAAATCGTTTATTGAAAGATGAAATCTTATTTTATGGTACGATTAACGCAGCCAGTGTATATCCACGTGAAGTTGTCAAAGCGGCTTTAAAAAATAATGCGGCAGCGGTTATTTTTTCACATAATCATCCCAGCGGTATTGCAGAACCAAGTCAGGCCGATAAACTAATTACCAATAAATTGTGCCAAGCGCTGCAATTAGTCGACATAAATGTATTGGATCATATTATTATTGGTGGTGAAAATTGTGTTTCGTTTGCCGAACGGGGACTTATTTAAGTTTATTGCTCGCAGATATGTGCTAAAAATGAGCGGTTTAGTGTGTTTTGGCAAATTAGTTTAATTTAAATGCAGTTTTTACTTTCCCTAAGGGCATTCGATCTTTATAATTAGCCGCTATAAAATTTACACATGAGCTGGTTGGATAAGATCAGTATTTGATCTTTGCCTGTAAAAGCTGTATAAAGAGCGCCCTTCGATTTATCTCTAGGGCACAAATACATGGCCTTAGGGAAAAATTAAGCTCGAGCGAAGTTATTGGAGATATATAGACATGTCTAAAGTATGTCAAGTTACAGGTAAGCGTCCAGCGGTTGGTAACCACCGTTCACACGCGAGAAACGCGACTAAACGTCGTTTCCTACCTAACCTACAAACACACCGTTTTTGGGTTGAAAGTGAAAAACGTTTTGTAACATTACGCACTACTACTAAAGGTATGCGTATTATCGATAAAAAAGGCATTGACACGGTTCTTACAGAAATCCGTGCTCGTGGCGAAAAAGTTTAAGGAACTGAATTATGCGCGATAAGATCCGTTTAGTTTCAACTGCTGGTACTGGTTTTTTCTACACTACCGACAAGAACAAGCGTAACATGCCTGAAAAAATGGAAATCAAAAAGTTCGATCCTAAGGCTCGTAAACATGTGATTTTCAAAGAAGCTAAAATTAAGTAATTTAGTTTTCTTTCAGAAATGTAAAAACCCAGCTTATGCTGGGTTTTTTGTTTTTAAAATTCACTCTGTTACCACCGAAAATATACCTACCGTAATTGTGTCCATCTAATTAAAAATTTATGTTAAGCACCATGGCTTATTGTTTTAATAGCGGCTCCGTTGTTTGTAATATCAATCCGCAATAATACTTAATCACTTTACGGGGCTAAACGTGTCGCTGCCTGCGTTAAAAATTCTCATTTAGAGCAACTAAATAGCAAATTTTTTGCCTAGCTATCAACGCGTTTTTCCAGCCTCAAAATAGACCACTTAATTAAGCGAATTGGTATAACCAAAGAAAATATAAATAGTATTAAATGACTTCACGGACTAATCAGTTGGATGTTGTGTATTTAGAGTAAGATTGTGCGGTGTATAAGCATGTCTGGAGAGGGAACGGGTGTTTTACTATGACTTACTAGGGGTGAACTGTAAGCAGCCCTAAGGCTACTTACAGTGCGATACTTATACTTTAAAGTTCTCTACTGATATTCTTAGTTCTTCGGCTAATTTAGCCACTTCTGAACTTGAAATATTAGTTTGTACAGCACCTTCTGCTGTTTGCTCGGCGATAGCAACAATAGACTCTAAGCGTTCACTAATCTCTTGTGATACTTGTTGTTGCTCTTGTGCTGCCGTTGATATCTCTTCACTGACATTGTGCGCTTGCGATACCGCAAGAGTAATTGAATCTAGTGCACTATTAGCTAAATCACTTTGCTCAACACAAGAAACAGCGCGTTCTTTACCTTTTTCCATGGCTTTAACTGCTTCTTCAGCGCCCAACTGTAGTGATTCAATCATAGATTGAATCTCTTGGGTCGACTCTTGAGTTTTACTTGCAAGCGATCTTACTTCATCAGCTACCACGGCGAAGCCTCTGCCTTGCTCGCCGGCACGCGCTGCCTCAATGGCCGCATTAAGTGCAAGTAAGTTAGTTTGCTCAGCGATACCACGAATAACGTCTAAAATACTACCAATTGAGGCGCTATCTTTGTGTAGCTTATTAATAACACTTGATGCTTCATCAACTTCGTAAGCGAGTTGTTCAATGGTTGCTTTATTTTGATTTGAAATACCTTTAACGCGTTCAGCTTCTTTATCAGCATTTTTGATTTCGCCCAGTGCTTGTTGAGCACTGTTGCTCACTGTTTGAGAGGTACTGCTCATTTCAGTGGTTGCGGTTGCCGCTTGCTCTACTTGCGCTTGTTGATTACTAATCGCTTTGCTCGACTCACCGGTAATTGTTGAGGTTTGCTCAGAAGCAGCAGCAAGCTGTGTTGAACGCGAAATAATACCGGTAATTAAGCTACGTAAGCTATCAATTAAGGTGTTACAACTTTTCGACAATTCACCAAATTCATCTTTTGCGCTGTCATCCAAGCGTTGAGTCATATCACCACTGGCAACAATATCTAAAATGCGGTTAACTTCTGCTAATGGCTTAGTAATACGGTTAACTGTAACAATGGCCACAAGCACAGCGATAATAGTAGCAATGATCATGCCTATCCAAGTCCATAAGTTAGCTGAGTTTACATCGCTGCGAACGCCTTCTTGCAAAGTAAATGCAACGCCGCTGGCTTGTAATACTAATTCGTCAATTTGGCTAAGTGCTGTTTTAGTAGCTTTTTCAGACTCTTCTAATTCACGTTCAGTTGTGCTGATTGCATCGATAAGGCGTTTTTTATTCGCTGAAAGGCTATCGTTACCTAAAATATTACTCTCAAGTGTATCTACATAACCTTTTAAGTCGTTAAACAAGCCGCTATGGCTCTGCTCTATTGCAGGTTGTATTAATGAAACGGTACGAACGACTTCTTCAAAGTAATATACTTGTTCATTTTTAATAATATCGAGCGTATTAAGTGTTTTAACAGTTAACATATCGGTGCTACTGGTAACCACAGACATAAAGTTATTTTCAAGGTTATTAGCTGCTTGATAAGCACGAGGGTAGTTATCTTCTAAACCATCGATATCAATAATATCAAGAACCATAGAGTTGGCATCTTCTGCCGCAAGCTCAACGGTTTCTAATTGAGCTTTAAGCTTTTTATTAAGCACTAACTGAGTGTTTTTGTCTTTGAGTAGGCTCTCTATAATGCTTAAAAAACTTAAGTAGGTCTTTTCAACGTCAAGGCTACTCTTATTTAGTTGTGGATCATCTTTTACTACTTGTTGTAGCTCGCGATGTAACTTATCAAATAACTGTTTTTGTTCTTCTATTTGTGCTTTTATTGGCGCTAGCTCTTGAGCCGATGAAGTGTGAAAGCTAGCTTGAGCAGCTTTACTCATCAAAATAAATTCAGCTTGTAATTGAGCGCTCTTGTTTAATGCCGGAAGCGATAGCTGATTAACCTTTTGAGTTGAGCGATCTATATTTGCTATTTTTATTAAAGAGTTACCGCCAATAATTAAAAGTAATAAAGTGATAAATATAAAACCACCCCAAATACGTTGACTCACTGTTAGATTCATATGGTTTTCCATTCAAAAATACGTCTATTAAAACTTATCGGCGCTTTCAACAATAAGTTAAGTAATTAAAAATAATTAATTTTTACTGTTAATAGTTAGTTGCTAAATTTACCGTGAAACTTCATCACACACTAAGCATACATAATTCAACTATTCGATTATGGATGTAAAATAATACAAAGCAATTTTCCTCATCTTTAATTAGATTAGAGAGTGTTGCTATTTTTTACACTTAGTTGTGAATGGTTTGTAATTATGCAATTTAACATGCACTCTTAAACTTAACAGATGTATTAACTTTTTTCAGTTTATTTAGACAAAAGTTGTGATTTTTTTGAAAGTTTTTGTTTGCTCTGTAAATTTATTAAGGTCATTGAGCCGCCCCAGACGCAACCTGTATCTAGAGCGTACAGGTGTTTGTAGGGAGTTTGACCTTCAAGTGCAGCCCAATGACCAAAAACAAGGTCATGTTGAGCGTTAACAATTTTAGGATGAGAAAACCAAGGAATCAATGAATGGCTATTTGCTGTTGCTTCTTTTGCACTAAAATCAAGCAAGTTATCGGGTGTAATAAAGCGCATACGGGTGAAATAATTAACAATATAACGAAACTTGGCAGCGTCATCGAGTTGCTCACTCCATGTTAGTGGGTGAGGCTGATACATGTTTTTTAAGAAGTATTGAGCGTTGTCAGCACCATAGCATTGCTGTGCGAATTGGGCGTGCTCAATGGCTTGCACGCACGACCAATCAGGGTTTAGCCCCGCGTGTGAAATAAAGCAATCATATTTATCTAAGTAAAGAGCTAAAGGCTGAGTTTGCAAAAACGCGACGTAATGTGGGAGTTTACTGCTGTTGAACAGAGTCGTTAGTTTGTCTTTGGGGTTGGGGGTAACATTATTTAAATAACAGGCAATCATATGTAAGTCATGATTGCCTAATGTGACGCTAACGCTGTCTTGGTGCTGATATATGTAATCAAGACATGCTTTGGAGTCTGGGCCGCGAGCAACAATATCACCTACTAGGTAGAGATGATCTTTGCTAGGATTAAAGTCGACTTGCTTTAACAATAAACTAAATTCGTTAAAGCAGCCTTGTAAATCACCTATTGCGTAGTCGGCCATTAGACGCTGTTCTTACTCAGTGTAAGATGTTAGGGCAAGCTAAACGGAACACATTTATGGGGGCTTCAAACTCAGCACCAAATTCGTTTCGTAAAGTGTAATGCCCTTGCATGGTGCCTACCGGAGTATCTAATATTGCACCACTGGTGTATTTGTAACTTTCGCCTGGGGCTATATCTGGGGTTTCACCCACCACACCTTCACCTTGTACTTCTACTTCTTTGCCATTGGCATCGGTAATTAACCAATAGCGACTGAGTAGTTTTGCACTACATAAACTGTGGTTTTTTATAGTAACGGAGTAAGCAAACACAAATTTATCAAGTTCAGGTTGCGATTGCTCTTCTACATAAAATGTTTCTACAGATACCTTTACAGGTGATCCCATATTACTGCTTGTTGTCATAAATCCAGTTAGCTATATCAATAAATTGTTGTAACGACAGGCTCTCAGCACGCAAAGTAATATCAATGCCAATGCTGGTTAACTCTTCAGCGGTTAAAAGGTTGCCTAGGCTGTTGCGCAGTGTTTTACGACGTTGATTAAACGCTTCTAAACAGACTGTATTTAATATTTTAACGCTCTTAGCTGTGCGCTGCTCTGCCTTTTTGGGGATTAAGCGAATAACCGCAGAGTCCACTTTAGGTGCAGGTTTAAAGCACTCTGGTGGTACTTCTACTACAGGCATCGCATTACAGTAGTA
Organism: Pseudoalteromonas sp. APC 3224; assembly: GCF_030407535.1. Classification (GTDB taxonomy): domain Bacteria; phylum Pseudomonadota; class Gammaproteobacteria; order Enterobacterales; family Alteromonadaceae; genus Pseudoalteromonas. The sequence goes on from NZ_JASDDF010000003.1 coordinate 38,080, forward strand.
TTGAGTCATTACACTCAAGCGGCCAAAGGTTTTGCTGCCTGGGCCTGCAACCATGCGTTTTACCACTTCTTTTTGCAGCATAAAGTGCATATGCTCAATATGATCGGCAAATTCAAAAAGGTGAAACAACAAAGGAGTAGAAATGTTGTACGGTAGGTTACCAAATACTTTTAGCTTTTTGTCGTCTTTAACTAGGCTTGCAAAATCAAACTTCATTGCATCGCCTTGGTTTACGGTTAATTTAGGCCCTAAAAAAGGGTGCTCAATTAAACGTTGGGCTAAATCTTTATCTAGCTCAACAACCGTTAAATGGCCACTTAAATCGGCTACAGGCTCAGTAATAGCGCCAAGGCCAGGGCCAATTTCGACTAAATTATCTTGCGGCTTGGGATCAATAGCGGTGACAATTTTATCGATGATTGATTCATCGAATAAAAAGTTTTGGCCAAAACGTTTACGGGCTCGGTGTCCTAAATGTACTTTATCGGTCATTGATTCTGTGCTTTTTCATGGGCGAGCTTAATTGCTTCGCGGATCGCTAATTCAAAACTGCCAACATCAGCATCACCTGTACCGGCTAAATCAAGCGCAGTACCGTGGTCTACTGAGGTGCGGATAAATGGAAGGCCAAGAGTTATATTCACTGACTTACCAAATCCTTTGTATTTTAGCACAGGTAATCCCTGATCGTGATACATAGCCAACACAGCATCAGCTTCATTTAGGTATTTATCTTGAAATAATGTGTCTGCTGGTAAAGGCCCGATTAAGTTCATCCCCTCAGCTCTTAGTATGTCAAGTGTAGGCGTAATCGTGTCGATTTCTTCGCGGCCTAAATGGCCATCTTCACCAGCGTGCGGGTTTAAGCCACAGACTAAAATACGCGGTTGCTCAATACCAAACTTGGTTTTTAAGTCATGATTAAGAATATTAGCCACTTTAACCAGTCGCTCTTGGGTAATAGCACGAGCAACATAAGCAAGCGGGATATGCGTTGTTACTAATGCAACTCGCAGACCTTCGGTAGCTAATAACATAACAACATCAGCGGTGCCCGATTGTTGAGCAAAGTACTCAGTGTGGCCACTAAAAGAAATACCGGCTTGGTTAATAATACCTTTATGAACAGGGCCGGTAACAACAGCATCAAAAGTGCCGTCCATATTTTTCTCACTGGCAATACGTAGTGTGTCTAATACGTATTGACCGTTTGCGTCATTCAGCACACCCAGCTCAACCGGCTCGGCTAAATCAATCTGTTTTATGTACAAGCTGCCAGCAGCTGTAGGCATAGCTTTGGCGCTTTCATCAAATTTAATCAATTTAATGTTTAAACCTAAATGTTTAGCGCGCTGCTTTAGTAGCGATGCATCTGCAATCGCTACTAGCTGTGCATCCCAGCTGTGCTGTGCCAGTTTTAATAGCAAGTCAGGCCCAATGCCAGCAGGCTCACCAGGGGTTACCGCAATTCTTAAGGTCATAATTATTCGTCTGTTGGGAAAATTTCAACATGGGCTTGTTCGCGCATTTCTTGCTGCCAGTTAAAACCTTCTTCTTTAAATTTACGATTAAACAACATGCCATGTGCACGATTACGCTTAGCTTGCTCAGTTTTATCTGCAACGCGTGTATCTAACAACTGCACAATGTGCCAGCCATACTGGGTTCTAAAGGGTTCGCTGATTTCGTTTTGATCAAGAGATAGCAATGTATCTCTAAACGCAGGAACGTAGGTGGTTGGATCAGTCCAGTCGTATTGCCCGCCTTTAAGCGCTGAGCCTGGGTCTTGCGAGTGCTCTTTAGCTAGTTCTGCAAAGTCAGCATTTCCAGAGCGTAAATCCTTAACAAAGCCAGCTAGCATAGTGCGGGCTTTTTCTTCGCTTAAAATAATCGAAGGTTTAATGAGAATATGACGAGATTTAACTTCTGTGGCTTCTACTACTTGGCGACCACGTACGTCTTGCACCTTAATAATATGAAAACCTGCGCCAGAGCGAAGTGGGCCAATAATCGTACCTTTCTTTTGCCCTTTCACCGCTCCTGCAAATAAAGATGGCATTTCGTTAATGCCCATCCAGTCTAATTGACCACCCTCAAGCGCTTTTGGACCACTTGATGAAGAAATCGCAATACGCTTAAATTCTTGACCGTCTTGCAGCAGTTCAATTACTTTTTCTGCGCGTGTTTTTGCAGAGCTTACGTCGTCTGCACTTGCACCGCTTGGAATATCGATAAGAATATGACCAATATCGTATTCTTCGGCATTTTTTCCTTGGCTATCCATAATTTTTAGCAAGTTATCAATTTCTTGGTCGCTTATATATATGCGACGGTCTACGTTTACACGTATGACTTGTTGCGTGGTTATCTCTTTACGAATTTCTTCACGGTAAGCTTGAAAGCTTTCACCCGATGCTTCAATAGTACGACGTAAATCAGCAATTGTACCGCCTTGCTCTTTGGCCATGTTGGCAAGTGTTTGGTCAAGCTGGCTATCTGAAATCTCTAAGCCCATACGCTCAGCCATTTGCATCATTAGCGTTTGATTAATTAAGCGTTCAATTGCTTGTACACGCAGTGTTTCGTCTTTTGGCAGCTGTTGATTTTGTTCTTCTGCTTGCTTTTTAACACGATCAACAATAGTGTCTACTTCACTTTTTAAAATAACGCCTTGGTTTACAGTACCAATCACTTTATCTATTTCGACCGGTGCGGCGAATGCACTTTGGCATAAGCCAAACGTTAAAACTGCTGATGTTAATAATTTTTTTAAATTCATATTCTTTTTACTACTCTTACTAATAGTACTGTTGTAATGCTAAATGCGACTAGATTGATATAGTTATTTGTAAATTTTTACTATACAAAATGCAGCTTAGTCATTAAGAAAATACGGCCTACGATAACCAAAAATACCTTGTTGTAATAATTTTTGAGCATCATAACGACTTTTACTACCAAGCCCTTTTAATACAAAATTCAAACGAATGCTCGAATCAAAAGTGGCTTGGGGTTGCCCAATTGACTGATTTAAATCAGTTTCAATTTGGCGATGACCAGTAATTTGGAACGCCCAACAGCACGATTCATACTGTAATCCACTAAATACTTCAATACTGCGGTTATTATCAAGGTCGCGATGGTAACTTGCAATAAATTGCCATTCGTCACTGATAGGAATGCTTGTAAATAAGCCCGCTTGTTCGATTGTATTTCCTGAGACATCATTTGCATAGCGATGGTTCAATTGAACCAGCTGATTATCGTCACCTTTATAATCTAAGGTGACATTTGACTGGATAATTTGCTTGCCATCCGTATCGTACTGAATACCACCGGATAAATACCAGCGGCGGTGCCAATGTAACATGGTTTGCGCTGCAAATAAGGCATTGTAGTTACTGTCGCTGTTAAGCCCTTGCTCTGTGGGCTTGGCTGAATTACTTAAATAAAATATTTGGCCAGCACTGAAATTAAATACTTCTTCATTTTTCTTATCAAATAAACGAGTGGTTGCCCCAAGCGTAAATTGATTTGCAGCGGCAATACGGTCAACACTTGAAAAACGTGCATCCCTGAATAGGCCAAAAAAGTCATCTTGTAGTTTAGTGGTATCGTATAAGCCAATATCAGATTGATTTTTGTTAGGCGTATATAAATACTGAATTTGTGGTTCTAAGGTTTGAATGCCATCGTCGATAAAAATTGAGGTGTCGCGCTCAAAGTTAAGCTGAGAATATAAGCGGAGTTTCGGCAATGTGCGCGAGACCGTCTCGCTATATTGAGTGCCCTGTAAGTTGCCGTCTTGTTTATAGTTAGTTTGTAGCAGGCTTACTTCAGATAAAAATGACCAAGCATATTCTTTGTAATCAAAGCGTGCTTTAGGCTCTATATGCACGCGAGTTGCTTGGTCAATCACCGCTGAGCTATTAGTAAAGTGGCTCAGCTCCCCTGAAACAGTAAAATCGAAGTAATCAATTTTCCACGGCGTAGTTTGTGTAAAGCTAACTTGAGGTAAGGCTGTATATGACTCTAAGTGGTCACCGAGTACTTCAAAGTTTTGTATTTTTATATCAGTACGCCACATCTCGCCCATGTGAGTTAGTGAGCCGGTACGATAAAGCTGAGTATCGGTTTTACTTGCATAAGTTGAGTTTAAATCAGTAAGGTAATTATCATCACTGACATTGGTTATATCAATACTGGCTCGCCAGTCTTCGCCTATATAGCTTTTTTGTTGCCAATGAAACAAAAAACGCTCGTCAAGCTCAGGCTCTGAGTCATCTTTATTTAAGTATTCGACAGCCACTAAACCTTGGTGTTCTGGAGTTAGATATCTAAATTCAGTTTGTAGCTGTAAACCTTTGCGTGACATATAACGCGGCGTAATGGTTGCATCATAGTTTGAAGCAATATTCCAATAATAAGGCGTAATAGTCTCTAAACCATAGCGATCTGAGCTTGAAAAGCTGGGTGTTAATAAGCCTGATTTACGGCGCTCATCAAGTGGGAAAGTAAAATAGGGTAAATAGAGCACTGGCGTGTCTAAAATACGTAGCACCGCATTGTAGGTTTCACCCCAGCCTTCTTCTCGCGATAAATTAATTTCGTCGGCTTCAATCGCCCATACTGGCGTATTACCCGGGCAAGCAGTAAAGCTTGCATTCATCAGCATTAAGCCAGACTTGTCGATGGTGAGTTTTTCCGCACCACCTTTGCCTTGCTGTTGTGTTAGGCTGTATTGTGCGCCTAATAAGCTAAATGCTGAGTTGTTTAAATCGGCGTTTAAGCCCGCACTTTGAACTTTACTTACATAATCGCGGTAGGTAATAGGGCCGGTGGCATTGAGTAGGCCGCGTTGTTTATCAATCAGTGCTGATTGTGCGGACAAACTCATGTTAACGGTGTTAATATCAACATTACCAGTAAATTCAGCGCTTTGTGTGCCTAAAAGCTCAACGTCATCAGCGCTGATATCAACCGTTCCAAGCTCAAGGCCAGCTAGCGGTTGCCAAGCTCTGGTTTGCATTGAAGTGCCACAAAAGTTGTGTGTCAGTTCAGTTTCGGCAAGCGATGGTGCGCTCAGTACGCTTAGCATCAAAATGCCCCAGGTTTTGCTCATTTATCGACCTTTATGCTCTGTGATTAGTTACAAGCTATACATAATAAAGGAAAACAATAGCAAAGTAATTAGTGAAAAATAGATAGCTTATAAAATGACACGTTTTGAGAGTTTACAACAGTTTATTAATACTCACTTTAGTGAGCAATCCTGCGCGCTTAATGCAATAACCGCAGATGCCAGTTTTCGCCGTTATTATAGGTTAAGCGCTGAAAATAAAAGCTTTATTGTGATGGACTCAGATCCAAAAAAAGTTAACAACGTCCCTTATATTGCATTAAATAAGATGTTTTCTGAGCAGGGGTTTTTATTACCATCCATTATTCATAGTGATGAGCAGCAAGGTTTTTTTATTTTAAGTGATTTGGGTAACACCCATTTAGCTGACTTGCTTGATGATGCCAATCGCAGCGAGCATTACCAGCAGCTGATCAGTTTAAGTGCCAAGTGGGCTAAAACGCCTAAAGCTCCGTCAATGAATCCGTATGACCATGACTTTATTGCACTTGAGCTGGATATTTTTAAAAATTGGTTAGTTAATGATTTTATTTGTACAGAGCTCAGCGCTGAGCAACAAATTATTTGGCAAACAAGTACTGCGCTGCTAATCAATACACTGCTTGAACAACCCACAGTGACTATGCATCGTGATTACCATAGCCGTAATATTATGCGCTGCGAGCAGCAATGGGCAATTATTGATTATCAAGACGCGGTACAAGGTCCGTTATGTTATGACTTAGTCTCGCTTTTAAGAGATTGTTATTTTAAATTGCCCAACGACGAGCTGACTCATTTACTTGAGTTTGGTTATGACGAATTTAAGCGACAAAGTTTAATAACTAACGAGTCATTCGCACAATTTAAGTATTGGTTTGATTTAACTGGCTTGCAGCGCCATTTAAAAGCAGCGGGTATTTTTTGTCGCTTGTATTTACGGGATGGCAAAAAAGGTTACTTAACCAATATATTACCAACACTAGCGTATATTGTTGAAGTGGCGGCAGAGTATCCAGAGCTTAGTGACTTGTCTGATTGGGTAAAAAATTACGTAGTACCAAAAGTACAGCAGCGGTTAAAAGAGGAACAACTATGAAGGCCATGATCTTAGCTGCAGGACGCGGTAAACGTATGATGCCGCTCACCGCACAGTTGCCAAAACCTATGTTATGTGTGGCAGGTAAACCACTTATTGAGCATCATATTATGCGCTTAAAAGCAGCTGGTATTACGCAGATTGTGATTAATCTCGCCTGGCAAGGAGATAAAATAAAAACCTACTTTGCAGATGGCAGTGCATGGGGTGTAAGTATTACCTATAGCCAGGAAGCAACTGGCGGGCTTGAAACTGCTGGCGGAATTATTCAAGCACTTCCTTTATTAGATGAGTCATTTATTGTTATTAATGGTGATGTTTACAGCGATTACGATGTTAGTGCATTAATGCAGCTGCATTTACAGCCAAAAGAAGCGCACATTGTATTGGTTGAAAATCCTGCGCATAATCCAGATGGTGATTTTACGCTAAGCCACTTACCTAATAGTGAACAGCGCTATACTTTTTCTGGAATTGGCCGTTATCAGGCTGATTTCTTTGAAGGGCTGCCCCCAGGTATTCTCCCGTTAGGGCCTTTACTGCGTGAAAAATTAAATGAACATTTAGTCTCCACTGAACTCTATATTGGCCAATGGGACGATATAGGCACACCAGAGCGTTTATCGACTCTTAACCAACAATTAGCACCATAAGCTAAATATAAAACACTAGAGGTAAGTTTTAAAATGTGGGGAAAAATTCTCGGTTTCTGTTTTGGTTTTATGTTTGGCAAAATATTTGGCGCTATTTTAGGCTTATACCTAGGCCATATGTTTGATAAAAGTCTAAAGAAAGACTTTGAACAGGCTGGCGGCTTCTCTAACCTTTTTAAAGGCGATGATGTTAACGAGCGCCAAGCACTGTTTTTTTCTAGCTGCTTTGCAGTAATGGGGCATATCGCCAAGTCAAATGGACGAATAAGCGAAACCCATATTAAAGCTGCGACGCTATTTATGGATGAAATGGGCTTAAAAGGCGAAGAGCGCCGTGAAGCGCAGCAGGCATTTCAATCGGGTAAAGACAGCGACTTTTCACTCAAAGACACGGTTTATGACTTTAAAGAACGTTTTGCTAAACGTTACGATTTACTGCAGTTATTTTTAGAAATTCAAATTCAAATGGCGTTTTCTGATGGCGTGCTTGCCGCGCAAGAAAAGCAGTTACTGCAAGAAGTAAGCAAGCAGTTGGGGGTATCTAAAGCACACTTTGCCTTTGTACTAAAACGTTATCAAGCAGAGTTTAATTTTAGGCAGCAACAACAGCGTTTTAGGCAGCAGCAAAGTCAAAGTAGTAGTTACCGAGAAGGCTCAGGACATCATGTACCGCCAAGTAATGATATGAATCGCTCGCAGGCATTGGCCTTGTTAGGGCTAAATAAAGATGCGTCGCAACGTGATATTAAAGTAGCGTACCGTAAGCTCATGGCTCAGCACCATCCTGATAAACTGGTATCGCAAGGTTTACCTAAGCACATGATGGAAGTAGCAGTAAAAAAAAGCCAAGATATTCAAGCCGCTTACGAGTATTTAAAAAAGGCGGCGTAAAAAACCGTCTATTTCTTTGCTCAAGCGTGCATGTTGCTGTGGCGCGTCGCGCAATCCAAATAGCTGGCGCTGGCGGTAATCAAACTTTGCATTACGGTTAACCCAACGCTGACGGTTTTTAAGGTTCATTAAGATATCATTACTGTCTGTAGCAAAATAAATATCCAACAAAGCAGGGGTGACCAAGGATGTTATTTGGCTTAACTTGGCATTGCGTTTTGTATTAGGAAGGTAACTACTCAAACTAATGAAGGCGTTTATTTTTAAGTCTGCAAATTCAGCGTAGTGCTCCAACAACACCCCAGCACTGGTGCCTTGTGCAATAACAACAATATTGTCAGACTCCATTGCTGCCTGCTGATACAAAGCTTCGTAGCGAGCGAGCAGTTTTAACTTGTAGTTATCCACGACCTCGGTATTTACTTGCTCAACATAGTCGGCATGATGAGGCTGTTTTTGTGTGCTGGTGCCAGGCTCAGTATTTGCGTTGGCTGTTTCATTATTTGTGCCCACAGAATCATTAATCGTTTTTGCTGTGTCATCTTGGGCTGCTTGCCAATCTATATCAGGAACTGTCATCGCATAAGAAGTGTACCCATGATTATTCAGCTCTTTACGCAAAAAGTTCATGCCGGAATTGTTTGTGGGCGTTGATTGCCAGTCAGGAATGAGTATGACCACCCCTCTAAAGTCGGCGCTCATATATTCACTGTATAAAGTTAAAAACTCAGTATCACCAGCTAAAATAGACTTTACTTCATCACTTTGGGCTAGGCGAGAGATATCCGCATCAATATTTTTTGAAAAGGGAGGAGGAGCGATATACTCAGCACTAAGCACTTGAAAACTGATTAATGCACAGCCAAGCGAAAGAGTAGTAATAATGACTTTAAACATCTGCGTAATAAACATAATAAGCTTTTAATTTAAATCTTATTTATGTATCGGCGTAGCACTCTTAAAGTTTAGCTATTTACTGCAAATAACTAAAAGATTAATCCGTATTAAAACTCGGGTTCAGCTTCAAAAGTAAGTACTTGCTCTGTTACAGGGTGTTTGAGTTGTAGCATTTGTGCATGCAGCTGTAGGCGAGGAGCCGCAGCAAGTGCGTCTTTGTGGGCATATAAACGATCGCCTAAAATAGGGTGGCCTAAGCTTAGCATATGTACTCGCAGCTGGTGGGAGCGCCCAGTAATAGGAGTAAGCTCTACACGGGTTGCCTGTGCTTCACGTTCAAGCACTTTAAAATGGGTAAGCGAGGGTTTGCCATTGTCGTGATCAACCATTTGCTTAGGGCGGTTCGGCCAATCACAAATAAGCGGTAAATCAACGGAGCCGGTTTCATTTTCAAGCTGCCCATAAATTCGCGCAATGTAACGTTTTGCCGTTTCGCGCTCTTGAAATTGCATACTTAAATGTCGATGAGCGGCTTTGTTCATTGCCAAGCAAAGTATTCCTGAGGTAGCCATATCTAAACGGTGAACAATTTTAGCCGTAGGAAAAACACGGTTGACGCGATTAATTAAGCTATCGGCATGTTTTGGGTCTTTACCTGGTACGGTGAGTAACTCGCTAGGCTTATTTACAATAAGTAAATCATCGTCTTGAAACAGTATAGTTAAATACGGGCTCATAGGGGGATTGTAATTAACTAACACGGCAGACCTCAGTGATTTTTAAGTGCGCTATTTTAGTGGAGTGAGGGCAAAGGCTCAAGGGAAAAGGTAAAAGTTTAATTGCGTATTTTTTAGTCTGGTGTAAAATTACACCAGACTAACGTTTTGGAAATTCATTATGGCAAGACAAAGTATTTCACTTACTGAACAAAATGATTTATGGCTACGTAATCATGTTGAGAACATCGGTGATTACGCAAATAAAAGTGAATTGGTGAATGATTTAATTCGCCGTGCAAGAAGGGCTGAAGCTATAAATAGTAAGCTTGCTAACGCAGAAAAAAGCGGTTTTAGTGCTCAATCTGCCGATGAAATGTTAGCAGAATTTAAAGCAAGCATTAAGTAGTGCGCACATTTAAACTTTCAAACGATGCCAAAGAAGACTTACGTCGTATTTATCAATATGGTTGCAAAGCATTTTCACAACAGCAAGCAGATATTTACTTTTACAGTTTCTTTTCTATGTTTGAAAAGCTAGCTGCAAATCCTTATTCCTATCAATCAGTTGAACATATTCGTACAGGCTATCGGCGTGCAGTTTGTGGCTCAGACAGTATTTATTACAGAATTTCAGCAACGGATGTTGAAATAATGGCTATTTTAGGCGGTCAAGATACTGATGAGTGGCTGTAATTAAATAAGTACTAATGAGTAATTGATAAAATTAAATACTATAAGCTTAGTATATGAAATTTAGATGTACCTTATTGATATAAAAATAAAAGCGCGATATAAATATCGCGCTTTCTTTTTTATACACACACGTTAGTAATCTTTAACTAATGACTTACAGCTTATAGCTTATAGCTAACAGCTAGATTCTCTAGTGCGAAACCACAATCAAACGAATGGCATCGAGTTTTAACTGCGCTTTTTCAATATGTGCGGTTAGCTCATTGCGTTGTTTATCGTAAAAGGTAATTTCCTCTTGGCGAATGTTTGGATTAATTTGCTTCAGTGCAACTAATCGCTGTTGTTCTTCGCTTAACGATGTTTGCATTTTTGCTAATGACTCGGCACGGATAACATCCAGCTTTTGTTGCGCCATGTCTTTTGCGGTATTGATCATTGGATGAACCGCACTTTGTAATGCACCAGCTAATTTACTCGCCGTTTGACGACCTACCGCAGATAGTTGCTGATTAAAGCCATCAAAACCAACATTTTCACCTAAGTTATTACTGCTCTTATCGAGTAAAATACGAATTGGCGTAGGGGGTAAAAAGCGACCCACTTGCAGTACTTTTGGTGCCATGGCTTCGGCAACAAATATTAGCTCAACAAAAAAGGTGCCTGGTGGTAACTTTTTGTTTTTAAGTAACGCCACCGATGAACTACCAAAATCATCATCACAAATCATATCCATAGTGCCTTGCACCATAGGGTGATCCCAACTAATAAAGTGCACATCTTCCTGAGAAAGCGCGGTATCACGGTCAAAGGTTACTGTCATACCATCGTCTTTTAGCGATGGGAACGAAGCGTTTAACATGTGCTCAGTGGGCTTTAAAATAATGGTGTTTTCACCTTTATCTTCTTGGCTTACACCAAAGGTGTCGAACACGTTGATCATGTAGCTTGGCAGTTCAAACTGGTTATCGAGCTTTTCAATGTCAGCTACAAGTGAGTCAGCAGCACCTTGTCCCGATGAATGTAGCTCTAGTAAGCGATCTCGACCACTTTCCATTTGCTTACGTAATATTGCATTCTTTTGTGCTACTTGCTCAAGGAGTGGATCTAGCTCATCTTCATCACAATTATGAGCAGCAATGTACTCAAGTAAATCTTCGCTAAACTCTTTATACAGCAACTGCCCAGTGGTTGAAGTGCTTTCAAATGCATCTAAGCCTTCGTTATACCAACGCAGTAGTACTTCTTGTGCCGTGTTTTCAAAATAAGGCACGTGAATGTTCACATCTTGTGTTTGCCCTATACGGTCTAATCGACCAATACGTTGCTCAAGTAAATCGGGGTTAAGTGGTAAATCAAATAACACTAAGTGATGTGAGAACTGGAAGTTACGACCTTCTGAACCGATTTCTGAACACAGTAATATTTGTGCGTTATCGTATTCATCGGCAAAGAATGCCGCAGCGCGGTCACGTTCAATAATCGACATACCTTCATGGAACACAGACGCTTTAATTGCTTCGCGTTCACGTAATATTTGCTCAAGGCTAATCGCTGTTTCGGCTTTAGCACAAATAAGCAGTACTTTTTCACGCTTGAGTGTTTTTAGCGTTTCAATTAACCAATCTACGCGAGGGTCAAATAATCCCCAACTTGCGCTTTCACCTTCAAATTCTTGAAATATTTTTTCAGGGAAAAGTGCACGTTGCGCACTAAGCTCGGCATTTTGAATGCCACTCATATTACCCAGTACGGTCATTGCTGTTTTGTATTGCTTAGGTAATGCCATTGGGTAGGCATGTAATTTACGGCTAGGGTAGCCATCAATGCCACTGCGGCTATTTCTAAATAATATGCGCCCAGTGCCATGGCGATCTAATAACATAGTGAGTATTTCTTTGCGTGCAGCAAGGTCGCCTTGTTGGGCTTTTTCAAGGATATCGGTGATATCTGTTTCTTTTAATAGCTCAATTAATGTGGCTTTTGCGCTGTTATCCAGTGCTTGTTCTTGTAATAACTGATTAGCAGCTTCGGCAACGTCTTTGTAGTTTGCTTCTTCTTCTTTAAACACGTCATAGTCGTAAAAACGATCTGGATCGAGCAGTTGTAAACGAGCAAAATGACTACGATGACCCAGTTGGTCTGGCGTAGCGGTAAGAAGAATTAGCCCTGGAATATCTTGGCTCAGCTCAGCCATACGTTGGTATTCGGCACTGGGTTTATTGTTGTTAATGCTTAAATGATGGGCTTCATCAATTACTAATAAATCCCAGTCGGCCAAAGTAGCTTGTTCAAACCAGCGTTTTTTCTTGGTTAAAAACTCAAGGCTAGTAAGCACCAGTTGCTCGGTATCAAATACATTGGGTGAATCAGCAAACGCTTCGTCGCAGCGTTCTTCATCAAAAATTGAAAAACGTAAATTAAAACGGCGTAGCATTTCTACTAACCATTGGTGTTGTAAGTTCTCAGGCACAACAATAAGTACACGGCTGGCACGACCGGTGATAATTTGTTGATGTAAAATCATGCCCGCTTCGATGGTTTTACCTAAGCCTACTTCATCAGACAGTAATACCCGTGGCGCAAAGCGTTTACCTACTTCTTGGGCAATATAAAGCTGATGCGGAATAAGGTTGGCACGTTGGCCAATTAAACCTTTAATAGGTGACTGTTGGCGTTCAAATTGGTGTAACCAAGTTTGGTAGCGCAAAGTGTATCTATCAAAGCGGTCTACTTGGCCCGCAAATAAGCGGTCTTGCGGTTTATTAAATTTAATAAAGTGGTCTAAAAAGGTTTCTTTTAATTGTGCTTTTTCACCGTTATCAATACGTTCACCGTGATAGCACAGTAATTCGCCTTGTACTTCAATTGACTCAACTTGTAATTCCCACTCCTCAACGCTTCGGATCACATCACCAGGATTAAATGCTACGCGGGTTACCGGAGCTTCTGCAGAAGAATAAACACGGTTTTCACCACTGGCAGGAAATAAAATGCTGACCTGGCGGCCATCAATGGCAACAACGGTGCCCAATCCTAAATCTGACTCTGTGTCACTTATCCAACGCTGACCTAAGGAAAAATTCATGTATGTCTCGTCTATGAAGAAAAAGGCGGCTATGTTACCTGTTAGATAACACCACTGCAAGGCGCTATTTGCCTGACTTTTAATTAATTTTATAAGTATGAATTATTACCAACCCTAAGCGCTCATTAGTGCGTCGATTTTGTGGAAAATTCAAACTAAATGATATTTGTCATAAAACAGACTTTTATGACAAATAGACTAAACTCAAAATATACCTAAGTAATTAATCAAGTTTATTAGTAACCACTGATTAGTTTATTGGGTATAGCATAAAAATCATAAAACGTAAGGAAAGTACTATGGGAAAAGCTTCAAATTTTGATAGTAAAATGTATGTGCTAGATACCAATGTATTACTTCACGAACCCCTCGCGTATTTGTCATTCCAAGAGCACCAAGTGGTTATCCCAATGACCGTATTGGAAGAACTTGATCATATAAAAGATAGAAAACACGATGTGAGCCGCGATGCGCGAGTGGCTATTCGTGGCCTTGATGGGGTGTTGAGTCAGGCAACTCCTGAACAAATGTTACAAGGTGTGGCGCTGCCAAGGAATAAACAAGGCGGATCGACAGGCAGCTTAATTATTGTAAACGACCATTTATTTGCCGATTCTATTTCTGGTTTGCCGGGCAATGAAAACGACCACCGTATTATTAATTGTGCGGTGCATTTACAAAACCAGCACAGCGATTCAAAAATTGTATTGGTGACAAAAGATATTAACATGCGCTTAAAAGCCAAAGGGGCAGGCCTTAAATATGTTGAAGACTATCGTACTGATCAGTTAATTGACGATATCGCCTTACTTACCAGCGGCTATAAAAAAATTACTGGTGATTTTTGGCAGCACGTAGGGCAATGCGAAACACAGCAGCACGGCCGTGATACGTTTCATTATGTGGCTAAAAACTTAATTCCTGATGTGTTTTGTAATGAATATTTACTTGATGATGGCGATCAGTTTGCCGCTAGAGTTAAATCTTATGATGGTGAGCATATTACCATTAAAGATATTGGTGCAGAGCGATTGATGCATCAAAGTGCATGGGGAATAAAGCCAAAAAATTTTTACCAAGCAATGGCTATTGATGCCTTGCTCGACACGTCTATTGAATTAGTAATACTTACTGGTCCTGCTGGGTGTGGTAAAACAGGTATTACTGCAAGCTTTTTTTCAATATTTGTGCAGACCTATCTACAGACCTTATTCTTACTGAATAAATTGAGTATTTATAACAGGCTAAGATCTAATCTCTCTAACATGTCATTAAGTGTGACTTAAAGAATAGAACCATTCATCAATAAATATAAATAATGGATTTAACCTGCAAGAGGCACAAACAAAAATAATAAAGCTAAGGTAAATCTAAAATGCTAATTAATGAAAATCGTTCTCAAAGGAGAACTAAAATGAATAATCCAAGTGAAAACAAAAACCCAAGAGTATTGGATACATCGGCACTAGTTCATGATCCAAAGTCACTTCTTGCGTACAGTGAAGACGTATACATCTGTCTAACAGTTCTAGAAGAATTAGATAACTTAAAAGAAAGAACTAACAAATCGGTTAGTGCTGATGCTCGTGTATGTATTCGTATGCTTGAAGATATAATAAATGGGCACAGTGCAGAAGAGATGGAAGCTGGTATTCCACTACCTTCTACTGAAACAGCTAAACGAGGAAAACTGTTTATTGGAATTGATACCCAGCTCGATATGGCTAAAGAGTTAAAGCACGGTATTGGAAGTGACGCTGACAATAGAATAATTAACTATGCACTGTATCTTCAGAAGGACTTAGATAAAGACGTAGTAATTGTTAGCCGTGACATTAATATGCGCTTGAAAGCTCGAACCGTAGGGGTCATGGCAGAAGACGTTGCCGTAGATAATCAAATATCAGATATTGATCTTTTATACACAGGGGTACAAGCCTTTAAAGGAGATCTTTTTGATCGAATTAAATCAGACAAAGACTTCAAGGTTTCAGGAGAAGTTTATACTTTCCCAATAAGTCTATTTAATGATGAAGTTCAGCCAAACATGTATTGGTACGATGAAGCTGGACACATTGGGCGAATTTCAGAAGTAACAGATACTGAGGTATTCACAAAGTTATTGCCTCGTAAACAAGAAAAAGTATGGGGCATTTTGCCTAAAAATCAGCGTCAGGCAGTAGCTTTAAGCCAATTAACAGATCCATATTATGACTTAAATATCATCCTTGGCCCTGCTGGCTCCGGAAAAACTTTTTTAGCAGTTGCTTCGGCGCTGCATCAAGTATTGGAGTTAAAAAAGTACAAAAAAATCGTTGTGGTGCGCTCCAGAGACTTTATGGACGATGATCCGGGGTTTTTACCCGGTGACCTGACAGAGAAATCAATGCCGTTATTAGCAGGTATAACAGATGCGCTTATATCAATGCATTCAGGTGATAACAATGAAGGTAATATTAGTGCAACTGTTGAGCATGTGATCGAAAAAGCCAATATAGAATTTACTAGTATGGCTTACTTCCGAGGTCGTTCAATAGACGATGCTGTTTTAATCATTGATGAAGCTCAAAACATGACTAGAGCGCAAATTAAGGGCATGTTAAGCCGTGGTGGCAAAAATTGTCGCACAATCGTGTTGGGCAACTTAGCCCAGATTGATGATAAGTTTGTCACACCCGCATCTTCAGGTGCTAGCGCGGCTGTTAACGTGTATAGAAACTATGAAAAAGGCTCAGTATTGATATTTGATGAAGTAGAGCGTAGTAGCTTGGCTGAATTCACTGAAAAGAACATGTAGGCATCAAACTACAATTCACATTTCCTTATAATATTGCGACAATAGCCACTGCTTTTTGCAGTGGCTTTTCAGAGAAGCCCGTTCCCACGAAAACAGGACGAAATGGATTTACTCTGAACTAAAAGATTAAATATTCACAAAAACTGAGTGACATAGGTGCGTGGCCTAGCGTTGCCGTTTTTTGGTGTATTGATGTCTTTTAATAAAGAAGACCTGCTAGTAAATATAAAAAGGCAGGCAAAACGATTATCTAAATTATTAACTATTCCCCTTGGACAAGCCCAAGAAGCCCTAGCTATTTGTCTGTATGACTGTAACAGTTACAGCGATTTACTAGTAAAAATAAAAGCTGAATCCTTTGACAACCCATTGATAGCACTGTCTGCTCTCTCACCAAACTCGGAAATATTTTTAGTAAAAATATTAGCTAGCCACCTAGATAGCATCATTGGAAATTTTGAAAAAAAATTTCCCGGTTCCAATATAAATGAAGAATTAGTCATATCCCTTTTCGGACTTAGCTTTGATGAGTTCAAAGCCAAAATTTCTGACTGATTTTGTACAAATCCGTAAGTTGCCATTTAAAAATTTAGCGATATTATGAGTGAAAGGTTGTGCGGACAGCCTACGCCTACACATGTTTTTCGCCTTGAAAAACGTGAACAGTGAAGCGGAGCATCCGTAAAAATTTGGTTATTTGAACAATAAATAAAGCAATGTGTTGGTAGGCCATTGTTTATTGGAAAGTTGTTTGGAGAACTAAGTGATCTCACTTTATCAATTAAAGAATAAGCTCAATAAACAAGCAAAAGAGTTTGCTGAGTTATTAGAGTTTCCTGATCTTTACGCCCAAGGCCTGTGGGCTAGAGGTGTTTATAACTGCCCTCATTTTTCTGATACCCATAAATATCTCTCTGAAGTATTTGAAAAGAAAAAGCTGGACTCAATTCTAAAGCACGATTCCCTGAAATATTTAATGATCAACGAATACGATGATCAAGAAATTATTGAATCGCTTCATAAAGAAATTGAGTCAATGGCAAACCGTATTGAAAGCCTGATGCTGGTAGATATCGAAACATTAGAGTTAGTTTCAGTGATATACCAAGTTTTAGGGTTGCCTGAAAATGCCAAGTTTATTGTAAATACAGGTGCAGACTTCCGCTTAGAGTGGCGACCATACTTTGATGCCTTTGATGATCCGTTGATAGTTCAATATGCAGATTTAAAAGTTCATGGTTGTTATTTCAGGCTAATCGCTTGCAAGTTTCCGTTTGAAAAGCTTTCCTTGGATGACATTAGAAAATACATGTACATCAATCATGTAAACCATAATGGTGAGTTTGAAGGCTGTATTTCTGAAGGAAATACATTTTCTAAGCATGTGCACTGGCTGGTGTTGACACTTGAATTATTCAGTAGCGGCAAAGTAAATAAGGCTCAGTTCAATCCAACAACCTTCAAAATCGAAGGTATGCGCTATTTGGTATATGGCTTCCCATTGATTCCTTCCTTTGTATCTGATTGGCACAAACCTGATTTATGTCTACGAGTCAAAAATCTAGATGGCGATCAGAAGTTCATTGTTCGTATCGAACAGCAAGATCTTGTTTTTTATGCGAGGCGCGTTGATACCAACTTTTTTAACACAATCGATTATGAAAAATACATTTCGTTGTATCAATCTAGTGTTCTGTCACATTTTGATGCTGACAACAATTTGCTTAAAGTTGATGGGGTTAAATATCTAAGTTTTTTTCGTCCTTTTTCTGTAGAAGATATGAAAGGAGTTCAAGCATGAGACCTAGAGTAAAACTAACCAACGCAAAACTTATCTCAATTCAATCTGATACAGAGGAAAAAGTTGAACGGGTGCTTTACGGCACATTTGCTGACGAAAATGAAAATGGTAAAGAAGGAGATGCTTTATTCACGATAAAGGTTTTGGAAATCAATGGTCTAGAAAGTAAGTGCTTTGGTGTTGACTTTTATATCTTAGATGCTGAATCTAAAGAGTTTGATGTAAATGCATTTGAGTTTAATTTAATGCATGAGTGTATGTATTCTCCTAATGAGTTATTAGAGCTGCGAGATATGCTCCCGGCTAGTTATTAGTAAGGGAATACGTTGGATAGAATATATTTAAAGGATGCCTACATAGTATCTGTTTACGACTATAAAGAATTTGAAAAAATATTTCTTGGCGAGTTTTTATCAGGGGGGGTTATTGAAGATGAAACATTCAGGTTTCGGCCATTTCAGCAAATCGTGACTTCAAAGATTGTTAGCAAATCTGCTGATGAGGATAAGTTAGAAATATACACACATAGTGGGAGTTGTTATGTGATTGATGCTGACCATAAGTTAATTGATATTTCATTTGTTGAACTGGTTGTTATGAGAGCAGGAGCTTATTCGGCAGATCGAGTTTTAGAAATGAGAGAGCAACTTAAGTCTCAAAATAAAAGCCATTGAATAGCGAAGATAAGAAGTCTGATGAGATTATTATTTGTCACTTACCTCTTTGAAAAATTTGACGATAATCAAATATTCATAAATGTTTATACAGCATCAATTGACTTAGTCAAAAATTTGCATTAGTATTAGAGATGTATATTTGTAAGAGAATTTTATGTCTAAAGCATTTTCAAAAGTCTTAGTAATGACGCTTATGCTGGTTGCCTTTGTAGGGCAAGCATTTGTGTATTCTGCTATGCCTTGCGAAATGTCATCAGGTTCTCACGAATCACACATGAACATGAACATGGATCATGGTGATATGAATAAAAGCAGTAATGGTCAATCAGAAGATTGTTGTGACGTTGAATGTATTTGTCCTGCAAATGCTTGCTCATCTACGACAGTCCTAAATTCCAGTATTGATTCGACAGATATTCAAATATTCAGTGAATCTGTAGCTGCTCTGCAATCTAAACAACCTCATTCAATTTCCACTTCCCTTTATCGTCCACCAATTTTTGCCTAATACAGGATTAGTGCGTCCAAATTTCTCGCACATGTAATTAATTTTTCTGTTAGTCAATATAGCGTCGTAGCGCTATAGATATTTTCCAGCGATGTCTGGGGGCAAAAATGATCAATAAGTATTTAAAAATAGCAGTAGTAATGCTGCTTTCACCTGCGTTTGCAAACGCCAACGAACATAACCATGCACACAATAACGACGTAACACCTTTGGAGTTAATCGTTTATAAAACCCCTACTTGTGGGTGTTGTAAAAAATGGATAACTCATATTGAAGACAAAGGGATCGTTGCGCATTCCAAAGATTTCCGAAACATCGGCAACATCAAAACTAAGTATGGTATCAAACCTAATTACCGTTCATGCCACACGGCAGTGAGTAGAAATGGATTTGCCTTTGAAGGTCATATACCTGCTAAATTTATTCAGCAGTTCTTATCAGAAGAACATCCCAATGCGATTGGGCTTTCAGTTCCAGCAATGCCAGTTGGCTCTCCCGGTATGGAAGTCGATGACCGCTTTATGCCATACAACGTGTTAATTCTATTTAAAGATGGAACGAGCAAAGTCTATGCAAAAGTTAAGACATACGAGGAGCAATTCTAATGAAATTGAACTCTTCAAACCTTACTTCACTTTCAACTGCATTAATACTCGGCTTATCTGTATTCTCAGCTCAAGCTGAGAAAGTAGTGTCGCTTGAACAAGCTATCACCTTAGCTCAGCAAAATGATCCTTGGCTTCATGGTAGCCGATTGAAACAAAGTGCAGTTGAAAATAGAAGTATTGCTTCAGGTACTTTGCCTGATCCGAAAGTATCGCTAGGGATAATGAATTTACCAACAGATACTTGGGATTTAGATCAGGAAGGAATGACTCAGCTAAAGGTTGGCGTCTCTCAAATGTTTCCGAGAGGCGACAGTCTAGAGATCAAGAAAGACCAGTTACAAATTGAGTCCACGAAATTTCCACTGTTACGAGAGGATCGTAAAGCTAAGTTGATAAGCCAAGTGTCACAACTTTGGTTAGATGCTTACTTAGCCCAACAAACTATTAAATTGATTGAAGATGATTGGTCTCTCTTTGAGCAGATGGCGGAAGTGGCTAAAGCTAGCTATTCAAACGTTGTTGGTAAAACTAGACAGCAAGATGTTATTCGTGCTCAGTTGGAAATCGTGCAGTTAGATGACAGATTAACTTCGCAAAAGCAGAAACTAGAAACGACAATCGCTCGTCTCAATGAGTGGCTTCATATTTACGATGCGGATCGTTTGAATGAATCATTCAACTTTGACGCGCAACCATTAGAGTTTAGCGTCTCAAAAGAATTGCCTTCGATTCAATTGAATAATCCAACAGTCCTAAAAGCATCTAATTACTCAAGAAATCTATTGGCTCAGGAGCTTTCGAATCACCCAGCCATACTTGCGATTGATATAAAACGCAAAGCTTCAGAAAAAGGAATTGAGTTAGCCAAACAGCAATATGAGCCGCAATGGGGTGTTAATGCTAGTTATGCCTATCGCGACAATATGCCCTCTGGTGATAGCCGAGCTGATTTATTTTCTGTTGGGGTAACGTTTGATTTACCCTTGTTTACCGAGAACAGACAAGATAAGCAAGTTGCAGCTTCTATTGCAGATTCAGAGACTATTAAAACCGAGAAACTATTACTGACAAAGCAAATGATCAGTGTTTTAGAAAAAGAACTAAGACAGCTTAAACGCTTATCAGATAGACAATCTATCTATCAAGAACAACTCCTTAAACAAACTCATGACCAAGCAGAAGCGTCATTGACAGCCTACACAAATGATGATGGCGATTTTGCCGAAGTTGTTCGAGCAAGAATTGCCGAATTAAATACCAGAATATCAGCTTTAAGAATTGATGTTGACGCACTTAAAACAGTTGCTCGTATCAACTATTTCTTTGCGCATTCTCAATCTAACTCAAATGCTGAACATAAGTCGATGCAAACTTCACACAAAACTAATCAGCACTTATCCAGTCAGCAATTTGGAGAAAAATAATGTCAACGAATACAAAAACAATTATTGCCATCATCATTGGGGCAGCACTTGGTGCTGGAGCATTGAGTTTATATCAAGGTACTGGCTCAAACAGTAATAGTAATGAAGCAACATCAGGAGAAAAAAAGCCTCTGTATTGGGTTGCACCGATGGATTCTAATTACCGCCGGGACAAGCCCGGTAAGTCGCCTATGGGGATGGATTTAATTCCAGTGTATGAGGAAGGATCATCTGGTGATGACTTTGGCCCCGGAGCAGTAAAAATTGCGCCTCATGTAGTGAATAACCTTGGGGTTCGCACTGCACCTGTTGAACTGAAAAATATGCATACTGAAATCTCAACGGTAGGTTATGTTCAATATGATGAAGATAAGCTAATTCATATCCACCCACGGGTTGATGGCTGGATTGATAAACTTTACATCAAAGCAGCAGGTAACCCTGTAGAGAAAGGGCAGCCTCTTTATACACTATATTCTCCTCAGTTAGTTAATGCTCAGGAAGAGCTGTTAATAGCGTTAAAGCGCAACAATAGTTCTTTAATTTCAGCAGCCAAAGATCGCCTAAAAGCGTTACAGCTTTCAGCAGACTTTGTTCAAAAGCTAGAAAAGACACGAAAGGTTCAGCAAACAATTACCTTTTATTCACCACAAGCAGGTGTTGTCGATGGTTTGAAGGTTAGAGAAGGTTTTTATGTAAAGCCGGGAAACACCTTATTAAGCATTGGCCAGCTAGATCAAGTTTGGGTTGAAGCAGAAGTGTTTGAACGTGACGCAGCCTTAATTAAAAAAGGACTTCCTGTATCAATGACACTGGATTATTTACCCGGTGAGGACTGGGCTGGTGTCGTTGATTATGTTTATCCAACATTGAACAGTAAAACACGCACACTCCGAGTGAGATTGAAATTTGATAACACAGACTATCAATTAAAACCAAATATGTTTGCACAAGTCTCTATTCACGCTAATCAAGCTGATAGCACCATCCTCGTGCCTAAAGAAGCCGTTATTAGAACAGGTAAACAGGACAGAGTAGTACTTGCGTTAGGTGATGGGCAATTTAAATCTATTGAAGTGACTATTGGCCGGGTTGATATCGACAGCATCGAAATATTAGACGGCTTAAATGAAGATGACGTTGTGGTGACATCTGCCCAATTCTTGATTGATTCTGAATCAAGTAAAAGCTCTGACTTTAAACGAATGACTCATGATGAAGTGCCTAACTCTGTTTGGATGCAAGGGGATGTTAATAGTGTTATGGCAGGGCACCGCATGGTTAATATTTCACATGGCCCTGCTGAAGCTTGGGATTGGCCTGAAATGGTTATGGATTTTACTGTGGCTGAAAAAGTCGATATTGACTCATTAAAGTCAGGTCAATCTTTGCACTTTGAAGTGAGCAAAACCGAAGAGGGTGGATATGAAGTTACTGGAATTCATATCATGAGTGAGCCTGCTGATATGAGTGAAGAAGTATCATCAGCAACAGTATCAGGTTTAATTAATGCGATTGATATTGATACACGGATTCTAAATATTAGCCGAGGCCCAATAGAGAAGTGGGATAGACCTGCTGCGACGATGGATTTTATCGTCGCGGACAATATAGAAATAGTTGATTTCAATGTTGGTGATAATGTCACTTTCACTTTTGAGGTTAGGGATGACTTAGTTATCACTGACATTTCTCTTGAATCAGATGAACAACACGGCAAGGAAAATAAGCCGGTCGTTGATCACTCGAATCATTAAGTTGGGAGAAAAATAATGATTGAATCAATTATTAGATGGTCAATTGGCAATCGCTTCTTTGTTATCTTAGCTACCTTAATTTTGATTGGTGGTGGGCTATTTTCAATAAAGAATACGCCTGTTGATGCACTACCAGATTTATCTGACGTTCAAGTAATAATTAAAACGAATTACCCCGGTCAGGCACCGCAAGTTGTTCAAGATCAGGTTACTTATCCACTGACAACTGCAATGTTGTCTGTTCCCGGCGCTGTTACTGTTCGTGGCTATTCATTTTTTGGTGACTCATTTGTTTACGTCATCTTTGACGAAGACACTGACTTATATTGGGCAAGGAGCAGAGTACTTGAATATTTAAGTCAAGTAGCCCCTTCACTACCCGCTAGTGCGCGTCCACAACTAGGGCCAGATGCGACAGGTGTTGGCTGGGTTTACCTATATTCTCTTGTAGATAAAACGGGCAACTTGGATATTAGCCAATTGCGTAGTATTCAAGATTGGTTCTTAAAATATGAATTGCAAACTGTCCCCGGAGTGTCAGAGGTTGCTGCCGTTGGTGGAATGGTTAAACAATATCAAATACAAGTCGATCCCGATAAGTTAAGAGCCTACGGTATACCACTTAGTCACATTCAAATGGCCCTTAAGCGTGGTAACCAAGAAACAGGTGCCTCTGTTGTTGAAATGGCTGAAGCAGAGTACATGGTTACCGCTACTGGCTATATCAAAAGTATTTCAGATATAGAGTTGATCCCTCTCGGTGTGAACGAACAAGGAACGCCGCTTACTATTGGCGATGTGGCAGAAGTTAACTTAGGTCCACAAATGAGACGGGGCATCGCGGAACTTAATGGTGAAGGAGAAGTTGTTGGTGGTGTGGTTGTTATGCGCTTTGGTGAAAACGCACAAAAAACCATTGATGGAGTAAAAGCCAAATTAGAAGAGTTAAAAAAAGGTTTACCCGAAGGAGTTGAAATAGTTACGGTTTATGATCGCTCTGGCTTAATAGGAGAGGCGGTAGAAAACCTATGGAGTAAATTGCTCGAAGAGCTTGCTGTCGTCGCGATTGTATGTGTTGCATTTCTGTTTCATTTGCGATCTTCGATTGTTGCAGTTGTCACTCTACCTATTGGCATCTTAGCTTCATTTATCATCATGCATATGCAAGGTATCAATGCGAATATTATGTCATTAGGTGGTATCGCTATTGCAATTGGTGCGATGACAGATGGCGCAATAGTGATGATTGAAAATATGCACAAGCATATGGAGAAAACACCACTAACAGATGAAAATCGCTGGCAAATTGTTGCTAAGGCTGCGAGTGAAGTAGGCCCTGCACTATTTTTTAGCTTACTGATCATTACAGTCTCATTCTTACCTGTATTTATCTTGGAAGCGCAAGAAGGAAGAATGTTCTCTCCGCTCGCCTATACAAAAACCTATGCAATGGCGGCATCAGCAGGTTTGGCGATCACATTGGTGCCTGTATTAATGGGGTACTTTATTCGAGGCAAAATTGTTTCAGAAAAGAAAAATCCGTTAAACCGATTGCTAATTGCTATTTACATGCCTGTTTTAAAGCAAGTAATGAAGTTTCCAAAATCGACAATTGTAGCAGCAATATTAGTGACTATCGTCGGTTTTTGGCCTGTTGATAAGATTGGTAGCGAGTTTATTCCTCCTCTAGATGAAGGAGATTTAATGTACATGCCGACTACATATCCGGGGATCTCTATTGGTAAGGCAAGAGAAATTCTACAGCAGACAGACAAGCTAATTAAAACAGTGCCAGAAGTTGAAACAGTATTTGGTAAAGTAGGAAGAGCTGAAACTGCAACTGATCCCGCGCCTCTAACTATGATTGAGACCTTCATTCAGTTGAAGCCTCAAGAAGAGTGGCGTGAGGGAGTTACAACAGAATCTTTAAAAGCTGAGTTTGATAAATTGGTTAAGTTTCCGGGCTTAACGAATGCTTGGGTTATGCCAATCAAAACTCGTATTGATATGTTGGCAACAGGTATTAAAACGCCTGTGGGTATTAAAGTCGCCGGACCAGAGCTTGATGTGATTCAGGAAATCGGCCAACAAATAGAGCAAATTTTACCCGAAGTTACAGGCACAGCATCAGTTTACTCAGAGCGAGTTGCAGGTGGACGATATATCAAGGTTGATATTTCACGCGATAAGGCAAGTCGCTTTGGGTTAAACATCGAAGATGTTCAACAAGTGGTTTCTACAGCTATTGGTGGTATGAACGTTACCCAAACGGTAGAAGGTCAAGAGCGTTACCCTGTTAACTTACGCTATCCGCAAGACTATCGAGACTCTCCTGAGCAGCTATCACGATTACCTGTTGTAACACCAAGTGGTCAACGCATTGCACTAGGTGATGTCGCAGATATTCGAGTTGAGAACGGTCCGCCGGGGATTAAGAGTGAAAATGCTCGTTTAAATGGCTGGACGTTTATCGATATAGACGGTGTTGACGTAGGTACTTATGTTGAAAGTGCAAAAATACACTTGGCTAATAATCTAAAACTACCAGCAGGTTATTCAATTACTTGGGCTGGGCAATACGAATATATGGAAAGAGCGAAAGAAAAGCTCACCTATGTATTGCCTTTAACACTCGCCATTATTGTTATTCTACTTTACTTAAACTTCAGAGCGTTTAGTGAGGTGGCTATCATTATCGTTACCTTGCCGATGGCGATGATTGGTGGCTTATGGTTGATGTATCTGGAAGGGTTTAACTTCTCTGTGGCTGTTGGCGTGGGCTTTATTGCTCTAGCTGGGGTAGCGGTTGAGATTGGTGTGATAATGTTGGTCTATCTCAATCAGGCACTTGCTGAGCTTAAGGAAAAAGCTGAAGAGCGAGCTGAACCTATCTCTGATGATGCATATCAAGATGCCTTATTGCACGGTGCTGGATTACGTGTTCGTCCTGTAATGATGACAGTAGCGACAATCATTATCGGCCTAATGCCTATTTTATATGGTACAGGAACAGGCTCTGAGGTAATGAGTCGTATTGCTGCACCAATGGTAGGTGGGATGACAAGTGCAGTCCTGCTAACTCTAATTGTTTTACCCGCGATTTATTCAATCGTTAAAAAGCCCGAAGTAAACGCCTTTAACAAGGAGCTTTCTAAGGCGGAGCTAAAAAGTAATGCTTAGCGAAGTTAAGAAACCATAAATAGCAATTTCAATAAACTAAAATAGAGGTAAATATGAAAAAACTAATTAAATTTTTAACCGTAATCAGTGTCGTTTTTAGTAGTGCGGTATTTGCGCATGTGCATCTTGAAAAAAGTGTG